>JAUXNL010000482.1 GCA_030684415.1 Moraxellaceae bacterium
AGCACACGCTGGGGTTATTGGTTTTTGAGTACGATCAAAATAATCGCCACGCTAATGGCGCCGGCACAACATCACGACCCGTAGGGCGTTCTTATGGAATTGCTAGAGCTGCTGGCTGACGGCCAGTTTCACTCAGGGCAGCACTTGGGCGCGCAACTAGGAGTTTCTCGCGCGGCGGTCTGGAAGCAGATCAATCGCCTGCGAGAGAAGGGCGCGGAAATTGATGTCGTGCATGGGCGTGGCTACAGGCTTTCGACCTTCCCCGTACGGTGGTCAGCGTCAGCGATTCGTGGACACATGTCATCGGCGGCGCTTGTTGCTCTTCAGCGTATAGAGATTGTCCAGTGCGTCAGCTCGACAAATGACGTCGTGATGACATGGCAAAGGGACAAAGCGGGAAGTGGGCTCTGTTGTATAGCGGAGGAGCAAACACATGGTCGCGGGCGACGGGGTCGTGACTGGCTTTCACCTCCCGGCGCATGTTTTTATGGCACGGTCGGTTGGACGTTTGAGCGGGGCTTCGGGGCACTTGAGGGCCTGAGCTTGGCGATTGGTGTCGCTGTTGTCCGCGCTCTGAAACGTTTGGGTGTGCAGGATGTATCGTTGAAGTGGCCAAACGATATCGAAATCAATGGCGCCAAACTCGGCGGAGTGTTGATCGAGGCTCAGGCTGAGGCAGGGGGAGCCTGCCATGCGGCGATTGGGATCGGTCTGAATATTTCGCTGCCTCCGGATTTTGCTCAGAAAGTTGGGCGCCCTGTGGCGGATTTGAGTTCATATAGGGCGAGCGGAGTGAGTCGTGATCTACTGGCGGCCTTGCTCCTAGACGAGATTCTGCTGTTGTTGCAGGCGTATGATGCCTCTGGATTCCGTTTGTGGCAGGGAGAATGGATGGCGCTTGATAGTCTGCAAGGACATCAGGTGGTTGTGACGGGAATGGGTGATCCTGTCATGGGTGTGGCTCGTGGTGTGGATGCAGGTGGTGCACTACTGATAGAAACTCCCTTTGGCCTGAATGCCGTACACGCGGGGGAAGTCAGTCTGAGGAAGGCGTGAGATGGCTCTGGTCTACTACTTCGATGTCGGGAACACACGCCTCAAAATATGGGCCTGTGATGGCGACTCCCTGATTGCTGAGGCGGCGATAGCTCATGATGGCATACCCGCCGCTGCTCTCGCTTCTGTGGGCGATGCGTTTGCGCGAAGGCCTGATGCAATTTGCGGGGCAAGTGTCATCGGCGGCGATGAGGCTCTTGCCTTGGCTGCCCAAGCTCGCTGGGGGCTGGCCCCTCTTCTGTGCAGGGCTCGCCAGACGCAGATGGGCGTAGTGAATGCCTATGGAGATGCCTATGCCTTGTTGGGTATTGACCGGTGGTTAGGCCTCTTGGCGGTCCATGGCTATGGCGACGATCGTCCCATCTGCATTGTTGACTGTGGAACAGCGATGACGGTCGATATTCTTTTGCCGGATGGCCGGCATGTCGGCGGTTATATCTTGCCTGGCCTCGACATGATGGCCTCCGCTTTACTCGCCGGGACTGTCGGGGTGCGATTTACTGATCCACAAATAGACAGTTTGCAGCCCGGGCTTGGGACCGGTCAGGCGGTTCAGCACGGGGTGTTGCTGTCAGCAGTGGCGCTTATCGACAGGTTGCAGGAGCAATGGGGGGCGGGCTTGGTTCTGACCGGAGGTGATGCGCCAAGAGTGCTGAGTCATATCATGGGGCCCTGCCGTTACGAGCCCACTCTGTTGCTGCAAGGCATGAAGCGATATTTTGCTGATGCTGGTATATGCTAATGCGTGCTTATCGCAAGAATAATGGACGGTGAGCCAGCTTTGCTGGTTACAGCCGGGAGTTTACGGACTGAATTTTGCGCGAATAGCGCGTGGTGCTGAGGGGTAGCGCATGCCTTGGATTTTTTTGACTCTTCTGCTGGCCAATACCGTTTATTTCGGTTGGAAATTTATAGAGGGTACTCAGCCCCAAGCCAGAAGCATCAAGGTTGAGACTCCTCAGCAGGGGGTAAAAATTGAGCTGCTAAGTGAGCGGCCCGATCTTTTGCATCCCGTTGCTGCTCCGGTGCCACCTGTAGATGAGTCTGTTGAGGCGCAGCCTGTGATTGTGGCTCAGCGCCAATGCTTTTTTGTCGGGCCTTTTGTGCAGGGGGCAGGGGCTGATGCGTTTGTCCAAAAGATGCGTGGTCGAGGCTTTGTCGCAAAGGCCGAGCAAAGAAAATCGCTGGTCAAGGATTATTGGGTTTTTGTGCCAGCGCTCACAAACAGGGAGCGCGCTGAAGAGCGAGTGCGCGAGCTTAGGGCGCGAAACATAGAGGCCTTTATCGTCTCGGAGGGCCGGTTCGTGAACTCTGTTTCACTCGGGCATTTTTCGCGCAAGGAGCTGGCAGAGGCCTTTCGGGACAAAATGCTCGCGGCAGGTGTTTCTGTCGAGCACAGGGTGCTTGATAAGGAGGCCTCAGAGGGCTGGGTTTTCCTGGCTGGCCCGGCCGCCACCAATGATTTGCGCGCCACCATAGATCGCGATATTTCAAAAAATATTGCATTGCGCCGTGAAAATGCGGCCTGTGAAGAGTAGTTATGGTTGTCGTACTCGGACGACTTGCTTACAATCGCCCACCTTGCCGGTATAGCTCAGTTGGTAGAGCAACTGACTTGTAATCAGTAGGTCCCG
>JAUXNL010000483.1 GCA_030684415.1 Moraxellaceae bacterium
CCATTGGCCTTGTGCTGGGCATGACCGGGGCGGGGGGCTCTGTGGTAGCGGTGCCCTTGCTGATGGCGGGCTTGGGCTATGCCTTTCCGGCAGCGGCCGGGGTGTCACTGGGGGCCGTGGCGTTGGGGGCGTTGACCGGCGTGCTGCTCCGGCTGCGGGCGGGTGGCATTCTCTGGGGGCTGGCGGCCGTGTTGGCCGTCAGCGGCGTGCTGCTGGCCCCGTTGGGGCAGTGGGTCGGGCGACACGTAGCGGCGCCGTTGCTGCTGTCGAGCTTTGTCGTGCTGATGTTGTTCATGGCCTGGCGGTTGTGGCGTCAGGCGGTGGATGAGCCAGCGCTGACGCTGGCCGTGCGGGCTGATGCCGGTCCAGAGGAAGAAGACTCCGGCCCTGCCTGTCCGCTGTCATCCAGCGGTCGGTTCGAGTGGCGTTGGCCGTGTTTGCGGCGACTCCTGATGGTCGGTGCGCTCACCGGTTTTCTGTCGGGCCTTTACGGGGTGGGTGGCGGCTTTGTGATTGTGCCGATGTTGGTGTTGCTGACCGGCCTGCCCATGCGCCAGGCGGTGGCCACATCACTGCTGGTGATCTCCGTAGTCGCAGGCAGTGCGTTTGCGCTGTTTCTGGTGGAGGCGCCACTGCCGGCGGGATTTTGGGGAGTGGCAGCCGGTGCAGTGGCAGGAATGCTGGTAGGGAGTTTGCTGGCGCGGCGTGTTGCCGGGCCAAGGCTGCAGCAAGGGTTTGCCTTGCTCATGGTGGCGTTGGCGGCCGACATGGCACTGACGTTTTTCAGATGATTGGCGTGCGCAAAATGTTTGAGCGCGCCATTCCGGGCCGGATTGCGACGCAGAGCTGGCAAGTGATCGGGCGGTGATTTCCTAGGCCCGGCGTCGTAATGGGCACCTGGCAGAAGTGGCAAATGGCGTGGCGACTGTCAGCTTGATTCGCGGTGGCCTGATGGGTGTGTTGCTGCATTCATGCGTGATCTGACATGCGTGATCTGATTGGGGAAGGCGGTAATGATTTTTCGGCAACTTTTCGACAAGACATCGTCCACCTACACTTATTTGCTGGGCGACAAGATTTCCGGCGACGCGGTGCTGATTGATCCAGTGCTGGGCGAGGGGGAGGCCTATCTCCGGCTGCTGCAGGAGTTGGGGCTGAAGCTGGTGATGGCGCTGGATACACATGTGCATGCGGATCACATCACGGCGCTGGGCATGCTGCGCGAACACACCGGTTGCCGCAGCTTGATGGGCCAAGAGGCGCGCGCCGACTGTGTGAGCGGGCGCTTTGCCGATGGCGACGAGCTGCGTTTTGGCCGCCATGTCCTGCGGGTGATGTACACCCCCGGCCATACCGATGACTCCTACAGCTTTTATCTGGAAGCGGAAGGCCGCCGTTATGCCTTTACCGGTGACACGCTGCTGATTCGTGGCACCGGGCGCACGGACTTCCAGAATGGCGATGCGGCGGCGCAATACCACAGTCTGTTCGACCGTCTGCTGACCTTGCCGGCAGATACAGCGGTGTATCCGGCACACGATTACAAAGGCTGGACGGTGAGCAGTATTGCTGAAGAGCGCGCCCACAATCCGCGTCTGCAAGTGGCAGACAAACCCGCTTATGTGGCGCTGATGCAGGCGCTGAAACTCCCGCACCCAGCACTGATGGATGTGGCGGTGCCTGCCAACCTGTCCTGCGGTCGTGCAGGGGCATCAACATGAATGGCAAACGACAAGGAAATCGCATGAACACATCTCCTGCTGCACTGCTGCTGGCCCTTTTTTCGGCGCTGCTGCCCACACTGGTAATGGCTGCTGCTACGACGGCAGCGTCAACGCCAGCCGCAACATCCTCCTCAACACCCCTCTCAACATCCACCTCAATTCCGGCGCCGTCGACCAAAGCTGGCGCTGCTTCGGCTGTCATTGCTTGGCGGCAGGTGGAGGCCACCTGGGCCGGTGAGGCCGTGATCGAAGCCGAGCGGCAGTCGACGGTCGCCGCGCAAACGGCCGGCCGCATCATGGCCATCCATTTTCGTCCGGGTGATGTGGTGAAGCAGGGGCAGGTCATCATGCGTATTGACCCCGCCGTGGCACAGCAGCAAGTGGCGGGCGTGCAAGCGCAGGTGGCCGAAGCGCAGGTGGCGCTCGACAACGCCACGCGTGAGTACGAGCGCTTTCGCGAGTTGTTCACCAAGAACTACGTCAGCCAATCGCAGATGGATCAGGCAGAAGCTGGCTATAAAGCGGCGCAAGCACGGCTCACTACGTTGCGTGCCAGCAGTGGTCAGGCCAGCACCACTCGTGCTTTTGCCGATGTCACCGCGCCTTATGCTGGCGTGATGTCGGCCTTGCATGTGGAAGTGGGTGAAACGGCCGTGCCGGGCACGCCATTGGCGACCGGTTTTGATCCGGCCTGGCTGCGTGCCAGTGCGCAGGTGCCACAAGCCTGGATTGAAGCGGTGCGCCGCGGTAATCGTGCATGGGTGGAAGTGCCGGGTGCCAACAAATGGCTGAGTGCAGCACGTCTGGTCGTCATGCCTGCCGCTGATCCGCGCACGCACACTACGGAAGTCCGCGTTTACTTGCCGGAGGGCACGGGTGTGCTGCCCGGCCAGTTTGTGCGCGTGCATTTTGTGACCGGCACGGCCCGCCGTCTGGTGGTGCCCGCGGCGGCGGTGCTGCGCCGTAGTGAAGTGACGGCGGTGTATGTGCTGCCTGAAAAAGGCCGCGCGCAATTGCGGCAGGTACGTCTGGGTGAGCGTCAAGGCGACGGCTCGTATGAAGTGCTGGCGGGTCTGCGCGAAGGCGAGAGGGTTTCTCTGATGCCGGTGCAAACCGGTCTGGCGCGCTGAGGAGCAGACATGGGCATCTCCGGACGTATTGCCGATTTCTTTTTGCGCTCGCAACTGACGCCACTGCTGGCGCTGGTGGCGCTGTTGCTCGGGCTTTTTGCGGTGGGAGTGACGCCGCGCGAAGAAGAGCCGCAGATCAACGTCACCATGGCCAATGTGCTGGTGCCGTTCCCGGGGGCGTCCAGTGCCGATGTGGAGCTCAAGCTGGCCGGTCCTTACGAGCAGACGCTCGCGCAGATTGCCGGGCTTGAGCATGTGTACTCGGTATCTCGCCCGGGCGTTGCCGTGTTCACGGTGCAGTTCGAGGTGGGTGTGCCGCGTGAAACGGCGCTGGTGCGTTTGCACGATGCGGTGCAGAGCAACCGTGATCTTTTTCCGCCCGAACTCGGTGTGGGCGAAGCGCTGGTAAAGCCGCGCGGCATTGATGACGTGCCGGTGGTCAGCGTCACGTTGTGGACGCGTGACGAAGCGCGCGGCGCTTTCGAATTGTCGCAAGTAGCGCATGCGGTTGAAGCCGAGCTCAAGCGCGTGCCGGGTACCCGTGAAGTGAAT
>JAUXNL010000486.1 GCA_030684415.1 Moraxellaceae bacterium
CAACCTGATGCGCAATCGTCTCAAGTTGCGCGCGAATGCTGAGCTTGGGCTTGCCGCGACCAGCGAATCGGATGAGTTTCCGGATCGCCTGCTGCTTGGGGTGGATTACCAGTTGAGCAATCAGGTACAGCTCTCGCTCGAAGAAGAGTGGGCGTGGTCGCAGTCTTTGGTGACGCAAACCACGCGTGCCGGTGTCACAGTCCAGCCATGGAAAGGCGCTCAGATCGGCACCTCGCTCAATCATGAAACCGGTGAATCGGGCTCACGCCTGCGTGCAGGCCTTGGTCTGGGCCAAAGCATTACGCTGACACCCGAGTGGGTGCTGGATGTCGGCTATGACCGCGCCGATACCCTGAAAGACAATAACCAGCCGGCCTTCAATCCGGCGGTGCCGCCTGCTATAGGCCCGGCATCCGATGACTTCTGGGTGGCCAGCGCAGGCGCCAATTACCAGTTCGAAGATATCAAAGCCACTGCGCGCATCGAGCGTCGCGAAGCCGACGCTGAAGACCGCTGGAATCTGGTCGGCGGCGTTTATCGGGAGCTGAATGCCGAGTTGGCGATTGCGGCTGGTATTACCGCCGCACTGGCCGAGCGCGCCGCAGGCGATATTGAGAACAACTTCATTCTGCGTGGCTCATTGGCCTGGCGGCCTGATGATGTGCGCTGGATTTTGCTTAACCGCACTGATCTTGCGTTCGACAAGCTGCGCCAGTCTGGCAGTACGTTGGCCGGTCGGCGTCTGGTCAATAATCTCAATGCCAGTCGGCGTTGGGAGCAAGACCAGCTCAGTTTGCAATACGGTGCAAAATTCGTTTTCGATACGATTGATGGTGAACGCGTCGCGGGCTATACCGATCTCATCGGGGTCGAATGGCGTCGTGATCTCAACGAGCGTTGGGATGTTGGCGCGCAGACCAGCCTCCTGCACTCTTGGGAGCCCGGCGTGATGGATTATTCTTGGGGTCTCTCCGTTGGTGTTACGCCAATGAAAAATGCCTGGGTAAGCCTGGGCTACAACTTCAAGGGTTTTACGGATGCTGACTTCAGTGCGGCGCAATACACGGCTGAAGGCTTCTATCTGAAAATGCGCCTCAAGGTTGATCAGGACAGCTTGCGTGAGCTCTGGAACAACCGGCACGGGGTTTTCCGCTAAGCCGATGTTTGGCCTTGCTATGAATGCGATGACAAGTGGGGAAGTGAGGCCGCTGGCCGTGACGGGAACGATGTAAAGCATGGGCCCCATACCAATCAGTTTTGACAGTCATAGCCTTTTCTTACTCAACATCATCCTGGCCCTGATGATGTTTGGGGTATCGCTTACTCTGCGCGTCGAGGATTTTCAGCGCGTTGTCACGTCGCCACGCCCCACGCTAGTGGGAGTGGGGGCTCAATTCCTGCTGTTGCCTGCCCTGAGTTGTTTACTGACATGGGGCTTTCGCGTTGAGCCTGAGTTGGCATTGGGCATGATGCTGGTGGCCGCCTGCCCGAGCGGCAGCTTTTCCAACATCATGACGTTTCTGGCGCGTGGAAATGTGGCGCTTTCGGTCAGCATGACAGCGATTTGTTCATTGCTGGCGCTGATACTCACGCCTTTCAATTTCTGGTTTTACGGCTCACTGAATCCGTATACCCGGCCCTTGCTGCAAGACAACAATGTAGAGGCCGGCCAGATTATCGGCTTTGTGCTGCTGGTGCTGGTGTTGCCACTGTTGCTGGGGATGCTGGCCGGGCGCTGGCGGCCAGCGTTGGCGCGCCGTCTTGAAAAACCCTTGCGACCGCTATCGCTGATCATTTTTCTGGCATTCGTGGCGTTGGCGTTTGCCAAGAATATTGATCTGTTTGTCCGCTATATGCCCATTTTTGCCGGCCTAGTGATTGTCCAGAACCTGCTGGCGTTACTCACCGGCTATGTGGCCGCTACGCTGATGCGGCTTGAAGAGGGGGATCGTCGGGCGGTCACGATTGAGGTGGGAATACAGAACTCCGGTCTTGCCCTGGCCATCCTGTTCACGTTTTACCCGCAGGCAGGTGGCATGATGCTGATTGCCGCATTCTGGGGAGTTTGGCATCTGGTGAGCGGCAGCCTCCTGGCGTTCTTGTGGTCGCGGCAGCCATTCCCGAAAAGTGCCCCTTGATGTCCGTTGGGCGAACAGAGTCACACAGTCTCCCTGTGTGGGTGCGGGGTGTGATCTTTTCTCGAAAACGTCGGCGCCTGTGACTTTTGGCGATACCGAAAGCCCCCGCCATCAGCTTTCGCGCATGGCGTGGCGCAGCGCCTCCAGCACATGTGCACGCGTAACAGGCTTGCCCAGATAGTCACTGACTCCAGCGGCGCGAGCTTCCTGAATGCGATCCGGCGTGGCATGCGCGCTGATGGCAATGATCCAGCTCGCGGCACGTTGCTGTGCAGTCTCCCACTCTCGGATACGCCGCGTAGCCGTGTGGCCATCCATCACGGGCATTTCTGTGTCCATGAACACCACATCCCATTTTCCGGGCATGGCTGTCACTGTTTTCAAGGCCTGTTCGCCGTTATCGACGACAGTGGCGTCAATGCCCAAGCTTTTGAGCAGGCTGACAATGACCAACTGGTTGACGGTATTATCTTCGGCAACCAGTACGCGAAGATGACTGAGGCCGTTTCCATAGAGCCCATCCGGTTTTGCATGGTGCGGCATTTCTGTGCGCACGGCTTGTAGCAGAAGCGCCTGAAATTGCAGCGGATGCAGTGGCAATTCGACGACCTCGGTCGTGCCTTGTAGTGGCATCGCAGAAACTGGCCATGCCAGCAGCAGGGCAGGGCCGCCGCTGATGGCGAGGCTGTCGCGTTCGCTGGCAAAGTCCGGGCCCAGCAACAGGATGTCGGTATTGCTATCCTGGTTCTCTTCTTGTTGTTGCACGCTGCCAGCCACGGTGACATTCATACCCCAACGCTGAGCCCAGATTTGCACATGGCGCACAAAGCTTCGCTCATTGCTGAGTACACACAGCTGCTTTCCTTCCAGCACCTGCCCGGGTGATGCGCTGGCGGATTTTTCCACCGGCAGGGTGAACCAGAAGCGTGCTCCGCGTCCCGGGCTGCTGGTGACGCCAATCTCGCCACCCAGCAACTCCACCAGTCGTTTGCAGATGGCGAGTCCAAGACCGGTGCCGCCATATTGCCGACTGGTGCCCGCCGCTGCCTGCTCGTAAGAGCGGAACAGACGCTCCTGTTCATCCGGATTGAGGCCGATACCACTGTCCTCGACCTCAATGCGCAATACCAGGCCAGCTTGCCCGCTACCGGGCTGACGGCTGATGCGCAGGCGGATTTCGCCTGCGTCAGTGAATTTGCAGGCATTGCTGAGCAGGTTGTTGAGAATCTGTTTAAGACGCAGTGGATCCGTGCGCACCAGCGTCGGCACATCACTTTCCAGCCGGACCCAGAGCGCCAGGCGTTTGTCGATGATGCGTGGCGCATGCAGCGCAACACAGTCGCCCAGTAATTGCTCAAGCGAAGTATCCAGGCTTTCCAGACTGAGCCGGCCCGCTTCGATTTTGGAGTAATCCAGAATGTCGTTGATGACCGTCAGCAGGGCCTGTGACGATTGATAGATGGTGTCAACATATTGGCCTTGCTGCGTATTCAGCGGCGTGTGTCGCAGCAGGTCTGAAAGGCCGAGAACGCCGTTCATGGGTGTACGTATTTCATGGCTCATGGTGGCGAGAAATTCACTTTTCGCCTGGCTCATGGCTTCAGCTCGTGCCTTTTCCGCTTTGAGCCGGTTGATTTGCGCGGCGAGTGCGCGTGACAGCAGTGCGACGGCAAGAAAACTGCCTACCTCAAGCAGATGCTCAGTGAAGAGGTTGCGCGGCAGCAGCCCGAGTTTGTTCAGGATGAGCAGGAAAGCGCCGAGCAGAAAAGCCCCCCATGCGATGATGAAGCCATTGACCTCGGGCGTTTCTTCTTCACCTCGCTGCCGCGATTGCAGCACGGCAGTAATGGCAATCACGCCCAAGCTCAGGATTGACACCAATTGCACCACCATCAGTGCGGTGCGGTCGGCAAACGGAATCGCCAACAGCAACATCGCGCCAATCAGCGCATGTGCCCAGAGAATGCGGGCCAATAGCGGAGTCCAGACATCCAGACGCAAAAACCGGATGACGAACCATGGCGCGATAATCAGTATCAGCGACAGGATGGTTTCAATGGCCAGCGTCAGAAAAGCGGGGCTGTCCGGCCACAGGAAGCGCGGGCCAAAGCCGAGCAGTACCACCTGCAGTACCGTTATCACTGCCGCCCAACAGACATAGGGCAGCCACACCGATTCGCGCAGCGACACATACAGCAGCAGGTTATAGAGGATCATCACCAGCATGCCGCCGATGAACAGGCTGTGCACCAGCGTTACGCGCAAGTCGTACTCTGTGAAGGCCTGCGCCTCCATCAACACCATGGGCAGTTGCAGGTTGGGGGTGTCGAGTCGCAGAAGGATGTCGCGCGGCGATTGTGGCGGCAACTCCAGTGCGAACCCAAAGGCAAGGGCGCGGGTCTGGCGCAGCCGGTAGGGAAGGTCGGCGCCTTCACGGTAGTGGGTCAGTACGGATTGATCAGCATCCAGCAGCCACATATCCACAAGTGTGAGCAATGGATAATCGAGACCGAGCACGAAATTCGTTGCAGCGTGGCTGCGGTTTTCGACGCTGAGGCGATACCAGCATATGTCGGTGGTATAGCCATGATTAGGAACGTCGTGGCCGCTGGCCTGCCAGGGCCAGGTCGCAAGATTGAGGCGCAGTTGGTCGATATCCGGAGCAGTTTCGCGGCTGGAGCAGAAGTGCTGCAGGTTGGCATAGGGTCGCCAGCTTTCCTGGCCGGCCTCTAACGGCAAGACAGTCGCTGACGCGGTACAGGCGAGTAGCCAGAACCAGAGCAACGCCAGGGAGGAGAGGACGCGCTTGCCACTCGAATTCATGCCTGTCGGTGTCTCCCTCAATTGGCTTGCCGTATCGGCCTACGCCCGGAGGCGCGCCGCCGGACGTCAGTCAGCTGATCCTGAAACCAAGGCCATGAGGCCAAGGCCATGGCCCGTGCGAATGTCTATCGACTGTAGGGGGAGGTGAGGGTGGTGTCCCCGGGGAGACGGCGAGCGGTAGTCTCGCAGGATGACCCAAAAGTCATTGCATCAGGGGATGCACGTTCCGCGGGTGTCAGTCAAAAATCTTGTCGCGGAATTCGCACAGATCCTCAATCAGGCAGGAGCCGCAGCGAGGTTTACGCGCGATGCAGGTATAGCGACCGTGCAGGATGAGCCAGTGATGCGCGTCCTGCTTGTACTCGGCGGGCGTAAATTTCTCGAGCTTGCGCTCCACCTCCACCACATCTTTGCCGGGCGCCAGTTTGGTGCGGTTGGAAACCCGGAAAATGTGGGTGTCTACGGCAATGGTCGGGTGCCCGAATGCCGTGTTCAGCACCACGTTCGCCGTTTTCCGGCCAACGCCAGGCAAGGCTTCGAGCGCTTCTCGGGATTCGGGCACGGTGCTGCCATGCTGCTCGATGAGCATGGCGCAGGTTTTGATGATGTTCTCGGCTTTGCTGTTGAAGAGACCGATGGTCTTGATATAGGCCTTCAGCCCGTCCACGCCCAGCTTCAGGATTTTTTCCGGTGTATTCGCGTTGGGGAAAAGTTTGGCGGTGGCCTTGTTCACGCCGACATCGGTGGCCTGTGCCGACAGAATGACCGCAATCAGCAGCTCGAAAGGCGATGAGTAGTGCAGCTCGGTGGTCGGCTGCGGGTTGGCGTCCTTGAGGCGGGCGAAAATCTGGCGGCGTTTATCCGGGTTCATGATGGCTCGCGGGCTGGGGCTGCGCGCGATTCTAGCAGCTTGCTGAAAAACGCCCATCCCGGGTTTATTCAGCCCACGATTCCGGCACATGTCGGGAATCGCTCCACACTGAATCAATCAAGCAAGCGTGATTGATGCGCGACCCAGCCATCCCTGGCCGGGAAGCCACTTGATGATGAATGCCAACCGTGCATTTGCATGTCCTTCGACGAGCTTTTCCTGGGCATGAACGACATTTCCAGCATGCCGTCGAGCACGGCTGATCCACGTCATTCGAGCACGGCTAATCATCAAACCCGACAGGGCTTTCGTGTGGCCTGTTCAGCCCACTGTTCGTTACATCAGGGGTGTTGGTTCTGCCGTGGTGCATGGGGCAAGATGCGCCACTTGCCTGTCGGGCCATATGGAAGACCCCCATGCCCCTGATCACAACCCCCGTCGGTGTGGTGCATATCGAAGAAAGCGGTAGCGGCGAGCCCTTGCTGCTGTTGCATGCCAATCCTGGTGATCCGCAGGATTTCGATGCCGTGTTGCCGCTGCTCGAAGAAAAGTACCGTGTCATCCGTGTGAGCTGGCCCGGCTATGGTCAGGGCCCTGCGCCGCAGCCACCTTCCTCGGCAACCGCCATGCAGTTTGCCGAGCTGTTGGTGCAGTTGGTGCGCACGCTGGATCTGGTGCATGTGCGTGTTATCGGCAATTCCGTTGGCGGCTATGCCGCCGCTTGGCTGGCGCTGGTCATGCCCGAGCGTATTGAGGCGCTGGTGTTGGTGTCGCCGGGCGGTTTTACCGAGCACAGCGGATTCAGTCGCTGGTTCTGTCATTTCAAGGGGCGAGAAAATGTCACGCGTTGGCTTAACCCTTGGTTGCCCTACCTTTATCTGCGGGTGAAAACACCTGTGGTGCAAGCCATGCGTGCACGCGCCGCCGGCGAGCAGAATGTGCCGGTGCCGGTAGCCGTGAATGCGGCACTCTGGCGCAGCTTTATTGACCCTGCGCACGATTTGCGCGAAGCGGCGATGGCGATACGTGCGCGTACGCTGGTCGTGTCCGGGCGCCATGATCCGCTGATTCCGCCGCGTGACGGGGCAAATGCGGCGCGCGCCATACACGGTGCGCAGCATGTGGTGATGCCTTGTGGGCATGCGCCATTTGCTGAGTTGCCTGAGCTGTTTCTGGCAGTGGTGCAGCCATTTCTGGCGCGACGCGAGAAGACCTTGCCGTAGTCTGATTCCGTCTCCGGTGCCACCGCGCGATCCCCTCTCCCTCCGGG
>JAUXNL010000503.1 GCA_030684415.1 Moraxellaceae bacterium
CTGCACACCGCCATTTCGCATGCCCGCGACCGCAACAGCCAGGTGGCGTTGCTGTACATCGACCTCGACCGTTTCCGCCAGATCAACGACACGCTGGGTCACGAAACCGGAGACGAGCTGCTCAAGAAGGCCGCCAAGCGCATCAGCTCGGTGGATGCGAACGTCGATACCATTTCCCGTATCGGTGGCGACGAATTCACCATCATCATCGATGACTACCGTGATCGTGCCGGCATCGAGCACTACTGCGACCGCATCATCGCCGAGCTGCGCCGACCCTTCCGTATCGGCGAGCACGAACTGCTGCTCGGCGCCTCCATCGGGATTTCGGTGTTCCCGGAAAACGGCCGCGAACTGCAAATCCTGCTCAACCACGCCGACATCGCCATGCACCAGGCCAAACGTCTCGGCGGCAACACCACCAAGTTCTATACCGCTGATTTACGCGTGGCCTCCATCGAGCAGCTCAATCTCGAAACCAGCCTGCGCAAGGCGATTTTCCGCGACGAGTTCGTGGTGCATTACCAGCCCAAGATGCATATCGCCACCGGCCGCATTGTCGGGGTCGAGGCGCTGGTGCGCTGGAATCACCCGACGCTCGGCCTGCTGCACCCCAGCGAATTCATCCCGCTTTCCGAAGAGACCGGTCTGGTGTCGGCTATCGGTGAGCTGGTGCTCGACAAGGCCTGCCGGCAGGCGCAAATCTGGCGCGAGAGTGGCCTTGGCATGATCCGCACGTCGGTCAACATTCCGGCGCAGCAGGTCCGCAAGGGCAACCTCGTGCAGATCGTGAAGCGTGTGCTCGACAACACCGGCCTCGACCCGCATCTGCTCGAGCTGGAGCTCACCGAGTCGTCGCTGATGGAAGAAAGCGATGCCGTGCTCGCCATGCTCAACGAGTTGCGTCAGATGGGCGTCGAAATCTCGCTCGATGACTTCGGCACCGGCTATTCGTCACTGAGCTACCTCAAGCGCTTCCCCATCGACACCATCAAGATCGATCAGGCGTTCATCCGAGACATCGGCACCAGCGCCGATGACGAAGCCATCACCCGGGCCATCATCGCCATGGCGCACAGCATGGGCATGGAAGTGGTGGCCGAGGGCGTGGAAACGCAGGTACATCTCGACTTCCTCAAGCGCGAAGGCTGCGACTACATCCAGGGGTATCTGCTCAGCCGGCCGGTGCCGGACGAAGAGCTCAACGTCATCCTGCGCCGCCAAGCCTGAGCCCGGTGGTGTCGAGCCTGCACGTCGGCCCTGCCACGACGGGCCGTGTGGACAATCGAGTTTCCCCAAACGCCCGATGCCAACGCATCGGGCGTTTTGCTATGGGCCGTGCGCGTTATCGCCCGGGTTCGGCTCGGTGCGGCGGGTATGTGATGCTGAGGAAGGCGCGGAATAACCCGAAGCCGTTCGGGAGAGTCTTTGATTCCAGAGGCATCTTCGATGCCCAAGGTAAATCCCGGTGGGGCTGGCACCAGCGAATGCGGTTATTCAGCGCCTTCCTGAGTAGCGGCTCTGGTTTGGCTGACACCTCTTTTGCGCGCACCACCCGCGCCGGCCATGAACGGCTGCCATGTCGCCGGCACAATCCGCTGCAATGTCCATGACGCCGATGAACTCCTTGAGGCCATGCCCCTGCGCGTCCTAGGATGTCGGGCTGGTGGCGCCATCTGCCAAAACAACAACAAGGATTTCCCATGCCCCTGCCGATTTTCCTGCGCGCGTCGCTGCGCCGTTGCCTTCTGGCCACTGTCTTGCTGCTGCCGGTGGTGGCTAGCGCCCAGACGCTTTGCGTCTGGGACCCGCTCGGCGCACAAGGCGATGCCTACGGCATGATGCGTGATCTGGCCGTGCAAGCGCGCAGCTGGGGCGGCAACATCACGCTCAAGGCCTACACCGACGAGCGCATCGCGGCCGAAGACTTCAAGGCCGGCCAGTGTGACGGCGCCCTGATGACCGGGCTGCGTGCCCGCCAGTTCAACAAGTTTGCGGGCAGCATCGACTCTGTCGGCGCCATTCCCGGCTATTCGCACCTGCGCGACGTGATTGACCTGCTGGCCGACCCTCGCCTTGGCAACAGCCTGATAACGGGCCCGTACGAAGTGGCCGGCGTGGTGCCGATTGGCGCCGGCTATTTCTTTGTGAACGACCGCCGCATCAACAACATCAGCAAAGCGGCGGGCAAGAAAATCGCGGTGTTCGACTGGGACAAGTCGCAGGAAGAAATGGTGCGCATGGTTGGTGCCCAGCCGGTAGCGGCGGATGTCACCACCTTTGCCGGCAAGTTCAATAATGGTCAGGTCGACATCGTGGTGGCGCCCATCTACGCCTATCAGGCGATGGAGCTTTACAAAGGCCTCAGCCGGAGCGGCGGCATTGCGCGCTACCCCGTTATCCAGATCACCTTGCAGTTGGTGATCCGCAAAGACGCCTTCCCGGCCGGTTTCGGCCTGAAAAGCCGCGAGTACGTGGCACGTCAGGTGCCGCGCTTTTTCAGCCTGATCCGCAATACCGAATACGGCGTCGACGCGAAGTACTGGATGAACGTGCCGCTCAGCGACCGTGGCGGTTATGCCGACATCATGCGCGAGCTGCGCACACACCTGACCAAGGCCGGTTATTACGACCCGCGCATGATGGCCCTGCTCAAGCGCGTGCGCTGCAAGCGTGAACCCGCCGATGCGGAGTGCGCGATCAAGGACTGACGCTCTCGTCCCCCCATAAAACGCCCGGCATGTCCGGGCTTTTTATGCGCTGCCGTTTTGCCATTGGTCAGTCTGTGGCGGTTGCCGACGGAACTGTTAGACAGACATTGTCTGACACCCTAGCATGCGGCCGCTTCGTCATTTTTGACCTCGCCATTGCTGCCATAACAAGAAAAACGGTGATCCCGATGCCTTTGTCTGCCTGCCAACGCCTATTGCTCGCGCTTGCCCTGCTACTGCCGGCGGCCAGTCCCGCCCAACTGATCTGTGTGTGGGACCCACTGGGGGCGCAGGGGGATGCCTTCGGCATGATGAGAGACTACGTCTTGAGCGCCAAGAGCTGGGGCGCCAACGTCGAACTGCGGGCCTACACGGACGAGCGCACCGCGGCCGAAGACTTCAAGGCCGGCCAGTGCGACGGCGTGCTCATCACCGGATTGCGTGCCCGCCAGTTCAACAAGTTCGTGGGCACTCTCGACTCGGTGGGCTCCATTCCCA
>JAUXNL010000509.1 GCA_030684415.1 Moraxellaceae bacterium
CATCACGGCAAATGGCGTCGGCCAGCGCCAGTAGCTCTGCACCGGTCGCCCCGCCATGATTGACCAGCACCAGTGCCTGACGCTCATAGCAGCCTGCTCGCCCCAGTGAGCGCCCTTTCCACCCGGCTTGTTCAATCAACCAGCCCGCGGCCAGCTTGAAATCGCTGCCTTGCGGATATGCCACCAAGCCCGGAAACCGGGCCTTCAACGCATCGAATACCGCCGCTGAAACAACAGGATTCTTGAAAAAGCTCCCTGCATTACCCAACACGGCAGGGTCCGGCAACTTGCGCTGGCGAATCGCCATGACCGCATCACTGACCAGTAACGGTGATGGCGTGTCGATGCCCGCCGCAGCCAGCTCGTTTCGTATGTCGCCATAGTCCAGCCGCAACTGTGGCCGCCGCGATAATGAAAAGCGCACACGGGTAATCAGCCACTGCCCGGGCTGCTGCTTGAAAATGCTGTCGCGATAAGAAAATGCACACTCGGCAGGGCTGAACTCGCGCCACTCGGCGGTGGCCAGGTGAATGGCGGTCAGTGAATGGAAAACATCCGAGATTTCGACGCCATATGCGCCAATATTCTGGACGGGTGCCGCCCCGACAGTGCCGGGAATCAATGAAAGATTCTCAAGACCGTACCAGCCTTGCGTCAGCGTATGGCGTACAAAGGAATGCCAGCCTTCCCCCGCCATCGCCTCGACAATCACGCGGTCGTTGTCTTGCTCCAGCAGATGAATCCCACGCAACAGTGGCCGCAGCACCAAACCGTCGACATCCCCTGCAAGTACGATGTTGCTGCCACTGCCAAGCACCAGCAGTGGCAAATGGCTGGGGGTTAACGACTGCAGCAACTGCTGTGCCGAGGCCTCGGAAAAAACCTCTACATATCGGCGCGCGCACGCGGGTAACCCCAGCGTATTGCTTTGTTGCAGAGAGAAATTTTCCAGAATCTGCATGTCAGCAGCCACAGCCGAACATGCCTTTGCGCTTGAGCAATTCACGCAGCAACGCCGTACTGCCCTGTTCGGCCAGGTCGAGCACATGCTCGAAGCCCTCCGGCCCACCCTGATACGGGTCCGGCACATCCTGCCCTTTGCGCTCGGGTAAAAAATCAAGAAACAGGGTCAGCTCCGCGCGATTGCCGCGACTGAACTTCTGGATGCGCTGCAAACCTTCCAGCACCAGTGCGTCCATGGCCAGAATCAGATCAAACCGCTCAAAGTCTGCTGGCCCCACCTGACGGGCGCGCAAACCGGAAATGTCATAGCCACGCTCGCGTGCATGGCGAATGGCTCGACGATCTGGCGGCTCACCGGCATGAAAGCCTCCCGTACCGGCAGAGTCCGCCACAAACTGCGCAGCCCAGCCTGCTTTTTCGGCCTGATCCCTGAACACCTGCTCAACCGTGGGGGAGCGACAAATATTGCCAAGGCAGACGAAAAGAACGCGTGTCGGCTCCGTCGTCATGACAGATCCTCCCGGCCACTGGCACTCGCGAAAAGTGCACGTACACGCTCAAGGTCTTCCGCCGTATCAACACCCGGTGGCAGCTCTACATCTGCCACAGCCACATGAATTTTGACGCCATGATACAGCGCACGCAGCTGCTCCAAGGCCTCTACCTGCTCCAGCAAAGCAGGCGGCCAACCGACATAGGCATGAAGAAAAGCAACACGGTAGGCATAAATACCCAGATGCCGGTAATACAACGAAACGGGAGGTAAGGTCGTGCGATCACGCGCAAAGGCGTCACGTGCCCAGGGCATGGGTGCGCGACTGAAATAAAGCGCAAAGTCATTTACATCGCGAACCAGCTTGACGATGTTGGGATTAAAAAGCTGCTCTACGTCGTTGAGCGTTTCGGCCAGCGTTGCAATCCCTGCGGCAGGTGCGGCCAAAAGGTTCTGCGCCACCTGATCAATCACTGCGGGAGGAATCAGGGGCTCATCGCCCTGGACATT
>JAUXNL010000510.1 GCA_030684415.1 Moraxellaceae bacterium
ACCAGCGAGACCAATTCCCAATCCCAGTCCGCCAGCACCGGCAAATAATTCGACCGATTTCATTTATTCTCCCGCTGCAAGAAAGCTACTATTTTGGTGCGCAACCTATCAATATTTTGTAACTGACACTCCCAAATGACAAGCAGTTGCCAACCTAACCTGCGTAATTTTGCTTGTATTGTCCTGTCTCGCAGCCTGTTTTGCCCTAATTTGGGAAGCCAAAAGTATAATTTTGATTTCGGTAATCTGGCCAATTTGCACACAGAGCTTTTATGACGATGCCAGAAGCATCCGTGTACAAAGATGACCTTGGATTTTGAGGGAAACACCAAGTCGGGATTCCCCGGTAAATCACTTCGATGCAAACGATACCGATAGCCCATACTAAATATCAGACGCCGTACTATTATTTCAGGTCGAGTGTCCTTATTACGAACAAGGGACATTCTTTTGCTACGTTCTGCCTTTGTAAGTGTATCCGTCAATGGCTTGTGATTCCTGTACCGCTATGGATGTTATATTAAACAGCACTTTCTATTGAAATGCAATCCTTTTTTTACCCGCAATAGCCAAGGCAATTATAAGCCAGTGCTTAACGGATCATCGGGACTAATCCCGCGTCTAATTGTCTAAGGGGGGTATTCATTTCGCTCCACCGACCCCAATATGTTGAAACCATATCCCCGATAGGTACGCTCGGGTATGACAGGTAACGTGCTCTAAACATTGTCATTCCCGAGGGTTTTATCGGGAATACGGTTTTCAGAAGAGGCGCAAGATCGTGTGGTTAGTGGAGTAAAATGGATACCCCCCTTGTCTAAATATCAATATGTTACTATTTTGAGAAAAATCTCTTCTCTTCTGACGGAAACCGTTCCGATAATTCTGGAAATCCGTGTTTATCTGGACGGAACTTCACCTCGACGCTGCGACCGGACATTGCGCGAATGGCTGACAGTAGCATGGATTTTCAGCACGCTCAAGGTATATTTGGAGAAATCAGCGTGTTATCGCTCCGATTCAGGGCTGCGGCCTGTCGGTAATCAGCAAGGCTAAAGCCTTGCCCTGCAAACTCTTTGCGACGCAGCGAAGCAGCTGACCTGTGTGGTTACTTTCATTCTTTAGAAACTACAGCTCATCCAGATCATTCATGGTCCCATCCATGTTCTTGCGCACGAGCACCTCGCGCGGCTTGGCGCCGTCCGCCGGGCCGACGATGCCGTCCTCCTGCATCATCTCGATCATGCGCGCGGCGCGGTTGTAACCCACGCGTAAGCGGCGCTGAATGAACGACGTGGACGCCTGTCCGTTCATCTGGACCAGCTCCACGGCCCGCTGGTACAGCTCGTCGCGCTCGCTGTCTTCCACCGCAACAGCCTGGGCCTCGACGATTTCTTTTGCCCGCTGCTGGAGGAGTTCATAGTTCGGCTTGCCCTGCTTCTTGACGAAATCCACCACCCGCTTGATCTCGGCCTCGGACACGAAGCACCCGTGGGCGCGGATGATATGGGATGAATTCGGCGGCTGGAACAGCATGTCGCCCATGCCGAGGAGGTTCTCGGCGCCGTTCGCGTCCAAGATGGTGCGCGAGTCGGTCTTGGAGGATACTTGAAAGGATATCCTTGAAGGCAGGTTCGCCTTGATGAGTCCGGTGATCACGTCCACGCTCGGCCGCTGGGTTGCCACGATGAGATGGATGCCCGCGGCCCGCGCCATCTGGGCCAGGCGCTGGACGGCGCCTTCCACGTCCTTGCCGGCCACCAGCATCAGGTCGGCCACCTCGTCGATGACCACGACGAGATAGGGCATGGGCTTGGGATCGATCCGCTCGCTCTCATAGACCGGACGGCCGCCCTCATCGAAGCCGGTCTGGACGGTGCGCTCGAAGTGCTCGCCCTTGGCCGCGGCCTCTTTGGCGCGCTCATTGTACGAGGCCACGTTGCGCACGCCGATCTTGGACATC
>JAUXNL010000291.1 GCA_030684415.1 Moraxellaceae bacterium
TCAAAGATACCCCCTGAGCGAAAGTGCGCGCTCCGAGAGGTCTTTGATACGGTTCAAATAAGCATTGATTTCCATGGGAAAAATGACGGCAGACAGACGAGGGCGCGGATTGTACCGGATGCGGCTGGCGCGAGCCAGAAACGACACCGGCCGCAAAGGCGGCCGGTGCTCAGGTCATTCAGCGGACCTGGATACGCGAGTCAGTCGTGGCTGACCTAGGACAAGGGTTCAACGCTTGCCGGCACTTCCAACCCCTTATGAAGGGCGGAGCCGTTGAAAAAAGTGACCGAAACGGTAGCCGCAATCATGGCCAGGGCAAACAGGCTGACGGACACGGTCCGCGCCGCAGAACGCAGGGTAAACATGAGGATTCTCCAGTGTTTTCGGTGTACCGCCCGGGACAAACCCAATGGTGAAATCAGGACCCGGACGGCGAGCCGGCTCACAGCTGTCATGGCGACAGGCAGGCCGGTGCGCAAATTTTAACCAAAAAGGCAGGGCCGCTCGGTTACAGCTTGTAATTCCCTGCCCCAAAAACCCGCGGGTCAGCGCTGTAAAGAAGCCGCTCAGAGGGGCTCTAGGTATTCGGCACGCAATTGCAGCGTGCGCAGACCTCGAAATTCATTGATATCGAGGCGATAAGCCAGTCGTACCCGTTTGGCCGGATTCGGCCATAGTGCCGTATCGATATTGAAGGCAATCGCGTCCAGCACTCTATTGGATTCGGGGTGGGACACGCTCAGTTTGAGGTGCTTTTCTTTGAGCAGCTTTTGCTCATGGCAGTGAAACTCGCCAACAAAAAGCGGTTCTGGAAAGGCCTGCCCCCAAGGGCCGGCCTCGCGCAACACATTGGCGAAAGCCTCACTGAAGCAATCTGCCGGCAACTCGCCATCACAATACAGCAGCGGCTCCAGATCACGCGGATCAGCGGCGTGCCGGACGGCGGCATCAAAGGCTCGACGGAAAGCATCGTAATTTTCCCGCGGCAGTGACAAACCGGCGGCCATGGCATGACCGCCAAAACGGCTGATCAAGCCGGGATGGTTCGCCGCCATACTGTCAAGCACATCCCGCACATGCACACCGGGAATGGAGCGTGCAGAGCCTTTGAGCACGCCTTCTTCACCCGAAGGAGCAAACGCGATTACCGGACGATGGAATTTTTCCTTGATGCGTCCGGCGACAATCCCGATCACCCCCTGATGCCACTCCGGATGAAAAAGTGTCAGTCCGTGCGGCAGGGATTTGGTGTCGAGTGCCACGCTGCGCAGCGCCTGCATCGCCTCATTCTGCATGCCACCTTCAATCTGCCGGCGCTCGATATTGAGACTGTCGAGCTCTGCTGCATATTGTGCCGCCAGTGCAGGCTGATCGGTCAGCAGGCACTCGATACCATGCGACATGTCATCGAGACGGCCTGCCGCATTCAGACGTGGTGCTATCTGGAAAGCGAGATCCGTCGCGACCAGTTGCAGCGGATTCTTGCCCGCAATCGCGAGCAGCGCCGTAATGCCGGGGCGACAACGTCCGGCACGGATACGTGCCAGCCCCTGATGCACCAGCACGCGGTTATTCGCATCCAGTGCCACCACATCCGCAACTGTCCCCAGCGCAACCAGATCCAGAAAGCCCGCCATCGCCGGCACTGGCATTCCATGCTGCGCAAACCAGCCGCTGTCGCGCAAACGACTGCACAATCGCGATAACAGATAAAACGCGACACCGACACCCGCCAGATTCTTGCTGGGAAAGCGGCAACCCGGCTGATTAGGATTGACGATGGCATCAGCCTCCGGCAACTCGATACCGGGCAGGTGATGATCCGTGATCAGCACTTGCATGCCGGCGGCACGCGCCGCGGCCACTCCGTCCATACTGGAAATGCCGTTATCCACGGTAATGATGAGATCAGGTTTTTTTTCCTGCCGGGCCAGCGCCACGATTTCCGGCGTCAGTCCATAGCCGTAATCGAAGCGATTCGGCACCAGATAATCAATGTGCCGAGCCCCCATGGCGCGCAACGCCAAGACGGTCAGCACGGTGCTGGTGGCACCATCTGCATCGAAGTCGCCCACCACCAGCATCCTGCGCTGTTGCTGCAGTGCGGATACCAGTAGCTCCAACGCTGTTTCAATTCCCTTGAAGTCAGGTTGATGCAGACCTTGCAAAGAACGCTGTAACTCCCCACAGCTCCGCACGCCACGCGCGGCATAAATGCGTGCCAGCACCGGATGCAACTCACCCAGATCGCCATAAAAGGGGGGGACTTCGCGTACTTGCAGGACTTTTTTCATGATCGGGATTCTGCCACGCGGAAGACAACTTTCACTTGCTACCCAAAATGAAAAAGCCCGGCATGAGGCCGGGCCTTTTCAGTACGGCGAAGGTATCAAGCCTGCATGGACTGCAGAATGGCATCCTTCACCTGCGGCAGGGTGGCATCGATTGTCTTGAGCACCGCTGTACTGCACTGACTGATGGCCGTGTCAGGATCTTTCAAGCCATTGCCGGTGAGCGTACACACGACCTTGGAGCCTTCAGGAATCTTCCCACTACGGATGTCACGAATGGCGCCGGCAAGTGAAGCGGCCGATGCCGGCTCACAGAACACGCCTTCGCGCATGGCGAGCAATCGCTGTGTATCCAGAATTTCCTGATCGGGCAGTTCGTCGAACCAACCGCCGGATTCTTTCTGCAGAGCCCAGGCCTTGTCCCAGGACTGCGGATTGCCGATACGGATAGCAGTCGCCACAGTTTCAGGATTGATGACAGGCCCGCCACGCATGAACGGTGCAGAACCCGCTGCCTGATAGCCAACCATTTTAGGACGGCTGTTGACGATACCGCGCTCGTGATACTCGCTGTAGCCCATCCAGTGC
>JAUXNL010000523.1 GCA_030684415.1 Moraxellaceae bacterium
CGGGAAGAAAAAGTCGACATCATCGGGCTGTCGGGCCTGATTACACCCTCGCTGGATGAAATGGTGCATGTGGCGCGTGAAATGCAACGCCAAGATTTCCACATTCCGCTGCTGATCGGTGGCGCCACCACCTCCAAGGCACATACGGCCGTCAAGATCGAACCGCAGTACAAGAACGACGCCGTGGTCTATGTGGCGGATGCCTCTCGCGCCGTTGGTGTCGCAACCTCTCTCCTGAGCAAGGAGCTGAAGCCCGCCTTTGTTACCCAGCGCCAACAGGAGTACGAAGAAGTCCGGGTGCGCCATGCCAACCGCAAGCCCAAGGCTGAGCGCCTGGCATACGAGCAAGCGGTGGCACAGGGCTTTCACTTCGACTGGAACACTTATGAGCCGCCGGCACCCAAAAAGCAGGGCATCACGGTATTCAAGGACTATCCGCTGGACGCGCTTGTCGATTACATCGACTGGACGCCTTTTTTCATTTCCTGGTCACTGGCCGGCAAATATCCTGCGATTTTTGAAGACGATGTTGTTGGTGAAGCGGCCCGGAATCTCTTTGCCGATGCACAAGTCATTCTCAAGCGCATGATCAATGAGAAAAAAGTGAAGGCACACGGGGTTATCGGACTGTGGCCAGCGGCTCGGACCGGCGCTGACGATACTGTCATCTTCAAGGATGATAGCCGCTCGGAAGTGCTGACGACGCTGCACCACCTGCGTCAGCAAAGCGACAAGGCCAGCGGCACGCCCAATTACTCCCTCGCAGACTTTATTGCTCCCGCACAGAGCCCGGCTCGCGACTACATCGGGGCTTTTGCCGTCACGGCCGGCGATGGCTGCGATGAGTTCGCCAAAGAGTTCGAGGCGATAGGCGATGACTACAATGCCATCATGGTGAAAGCACTGGCTGACCGTCTGGCTGAAGCATTTGCCGAGCACTTGCACGAGCGGGTACGTCGCGAATTTTGGGGATATGCCCCGGATGAAGCCTTGCCGAACGAAGCGCTCATCAAGGAAAAATACGTCGGCATCCGCCCTGCCCCCGGCTACCCGGCCTGCCCCGATCACACCGAAAAATCAGCGCTTTTCGACATTTTGCAAGCAACTGCCAACACCGGAATCACCCTGACCGAACATTTCGCGATGTACCCCACCGCAGCGGTCAGTGGTTGGTATTTTTCGCACCCCGACAGTGACTACTTCAATGTAGGCAAGCTCGAGGAAGACCAGGTACTGGACTATGCGAAACGTAAAGGGTGGGATCGCAAGCAGGCAGAGAGATGGCTTTCGCCTAATCTGGGCTATGAGCCGGAGTGATAGGCAATATCAGTATTTGTCAGCGCAGGTCATTGTGCCACTCAGGCACAATGACTGTGTTTCTCACCCAGGAAAAGTGACATGACCGACAAGAACGACACCGAAAACCAGAGCAAGCCCACTGAGCTCACGACGCTTGACGTACTGGG
>JAUXNL010000538.1 GCA_030684415.1 Moraxellaceae bacterium
AGGGAAAGCCCCAGCCAGTGTCTTCGTTGCGAAAGACATGGACATTCTTGCGCTCAAGATCGGTTGTGCTGATGTAGAACACGTCTTGTCCACGCGTGACCGGTGCGGTACCAGGGGCGGTGGTTTGCGGCGTGTTGACCAGCTTCACTTCATTGCCGATGACATGCACCAGTTGATGGCGCGGCAGCACGTAATGCAGGGCGGCGCCAACGCCGATCAGGGCAATGGCCAGAACTATCCAGAGCAAGCGTTTCAGTTTGTGCATGACAGCTTCCGGGCGGTTGAGGGCTGATTGATACGGGTCTGGTCTGATGTGGCTGGCGGCAAGTGCCAGCGTTTTCAAACAGAGCAGCTAAACAGAGCAGCAAAAATCGGGCTTCCTGCGCTAGTCCGCCATGCAGGCGCTGAGCAAGCTCGGCGGCTTAAGCCGACATGCCTTCAAGGCTAGCTGGCTTGATGGCACCGCGCCTCTACCTTTGCAACGACAACGAAATGAGGCGACTCATCGCCTCATTCGTCATGGCACCAGCCGTGCTGACGGCCTCAGCGCTTTTCCTTTTTTTCGCCGGCCGCCATGGCCATTTCGATTTCTTCGTCACTGACGCGGGTGATCTGCTGGATGCTCTGGCGCAGTTCGGCCGGCAGAATGAGGCGCGCGCCATCGGCCACCGCCACCAGACGTTCATCAAACACGAGATTGCTCTCTTTGTCTGTCTGTACCTGCCCGGTACTGCGCAGGGTTTCAACAAAAGTATGGAAAAGCGCCTTGTCAGAGAACTCGGGCGCGCTGAACTCGTGCAGGATGGACAGGCGCTGCGCCAGCAACTGGCACAGGCTTTCCAGACGTTTTTGCGAAATCCGGCCCGAGCCCTGCTGCGTGAGCAGCGAGACGGTCATGTAGTAGCGCTCAAGATTCTGGCGCACGCCCTGTCCCAATACCTCTAGCTCGGCATATTCGCTGCTGTTCGGACTGGGGCAGGCGATGTCGCCATGGCCGTTGCGGGCAATCAGCAGTCCGGTTTCCACCAGCGAATCGAGAACGCGCTGAACCACAGCCTCGACACTTTCGTTGCACCAGGGCAGGAACAGCTCCGACTGCAGGAAGGGATAAAGATTGCCCACCAGGCGCACCACCTGATCGCGATGTAGATCGCCGTTGTGTACCACCAGGCAGGCGACCAGCGAATGCAGGGTAAACAGGTGCAATACGTTATTGCGGAAGTAGGTGAGCAGCATGGCCTGCTCATCATTCACGCCGATCATGTCGCCCAGCGGATGGCGGATGCGGTGCAGGATTTTCAGGGCTTCGCCATGGGCGATACAGGCGGCGCCATCCATCTCCGTGATACGCATATGGGCACTGTAGGGCACCAGTGTCAGCAACTGGCGATACAGGTTGATCTGGCGGATCAGCGCCGCTTCATCCATGGCGTGCTTGGGCGTGGAAAGCAACACGACGCTGAGCAGATTCACCGGGTTCACCACGGCGGCACTGTTGATGTTGCGGTTGATCGCGGTGGCAAGCCGGTCAACCGTGCTGTTCATCCATGGTGCTTTTTCGTCTTCGCCGATGGCCGTGTCACGCCAGGTGGCATGTTCTTCGTCGAGCAGCTTTTCCAGATAGATGGGTTCGCCAAAGCTGAGCTGCACCTTGCCGAAGGTCTTCTGGATTTTGCGCACGGTGGTGATGAGGCCAAAGATCGACTCTTTCTGCTTGGGCTTACCGGACAGCTCGCCAACATAGGTTTTGCCTTCCATCAGCTTTTCATAGCCGATATAGGCCGGGATGAAAACGATGGGGCGGTTGTGGTCGCGCAAATAGCTGCGCAGTGTCATCGAGAGCATGCCGGTACGCGGCGACAGCAGCCGCCCGGTGCGGCTGCGACCACCTTCGATGAAGTACTCGATGGGATAACCTTTGGCCGTCATCTGGTGCAGGTATTCGTTGAACACGGCTGCATAAAGGAAGTTGCCCCGGAAGCTGCGGCGCAGGAAAAACGCACCGGCACGGCGTAGCAGTGAGCCCACGACAGGAATGTTGAGATTGGCGCCGGCGGCGATATGTGGCGTCATCATGCCACGGTGATAAATCACGTAAGACAGCAGCAGGTAGTCGATATGACTGCGATGGCAGGGCACATAAACGATTTCATGGTCGTGGGCGGCTTCGCGCACACCATAAAAATGATGCACCTCCACACCGTCGTAAAGCCGCGTCCAGAGCCAAGTCAGAAAGATGTCGAAAATCCGGATGACGGGGTGCGAGTAGTCGGCGGCAATTTCATCGGCATATTTCAGGGCACGTTCGGCCGCTTTCTCGCGCGTGATTTTCTTGCTCTCGGCCTCGCGGGCGATGGCGGTTTGCACGGGGGCAGCGGCCAGTAGCGACTTCACCAGTGTACGGCGGTGAGAAAGGTCGGGGCCGATCACCACCTCACGCTGGCGCCGGAAGTGCACGCGCAGCACGCGCGCCAGTTTGCGCAGGGTGATTTCTTCGCTCAGGCCTTCGTCAACAATGCTGCGGATGGAAACGGGCGCGTTGAACTTCACCAACGTCTGACGGCCATGCAACAGAATGGTGATGAACTGCTTGAGCATGCCCGGCGTTGCCCAGGAATCGGCAAACAGGATCTTGAAAATCGAACTTTCTTTGTCGGGCGAGCGGCCCCAGAGCATGGTCACGGGCACCAGCTGTACATCCAGAGCGGGATTGTCGCGTACGGCTTGCACCAGGCGCACAAAGCGTGGCGAGTGGGCAAAGCGGTTGCGTTGCAGGGGCGTGGGGTTATCACTGCGCATTAGGAAAAACAGCGAGCTGTCTTCTTTCAGCGCGCCAGTCATCGGCTTCAGTGCACGTGGCAGGCCGGTGCGCCGGGTTTCTTGCTCCAGCACGAGCAGGTTGGAGAAAAAGCGGGTCTGGAGCACATAGCAGACCGGCTTTTCGGGGTCGATGCCCAGTTGTGCCAAATCTTCGGGGATGACCTTGGTGCGCACGAAGATGAAAAGAAGCTTGCGTGCAATCAGGTTAAAAAATGTGCTTAACCACGGAATCATGTTCACTGGACTTTTGTAGATGAAGAAAGTGGCCGGATGTTAGCAAAGCGCCGGCCGCTGTGCCGGCACTTTGACAGCGGTGAATGTAACAGAAGTTCTGTTTCAGCCTTCTCAGCCTTCTCAGCCTTGGTTGGTGAGCTGCGGTCTGGCGGTTACCCGGATCACGAAGGCGGCCATTTCCTGCATGGCTTCGCGCGCTTCTGGCAGCAGACTGTAGAAAAGAGGAAAGACATGAGGCATGCCCGGCCACTCGCGATAATCAATCTGCAGGCGGGCGCGTTGTGCATTGCGGCGCACGGTACGGGCGTCATCCAGCAAGAGTTCTTCGCCCCCCACATGCACCATCAGTGGTGGTAGCCCGTCGAAGTTGCCGTGGGCGGGCGAGAGCAACGGATTTTTCGGGTCGTCGCGGCCAATGTGGTGGCGCCCTAAGGCGGCAATGGCGGCGGCATTGAGCATGGCTTCGCTGGCAACGTTCTGGCGGAAGCTGCGGCTGCTGCACGACAGGTCGGTCCACGGCGACAGGCAGATGGCGCCCGCCGGCTGTGGCAAGCCAAGCTCGCGCAGTTTGAGCAGCGTGACCAGCACCAGATTGCCGCCAGCGGAGTCCCCGGCAAAAACAATGTTCTCCGGGCGTTCGCCGCGTTGCAGCAAATGCCGATAAGCCGCCACCGAGTCCTCCAGCCACGCCGGAAAGGCATGCTCAGGCGCCTGCCGGTAATCCAGCGCGAAAACCCTCGCCCCGGCCTTGCGCGCCAGCATGACGGTGAGCGGGCGGTGGGTGCGCGGCGAGCCGGCGATGTAGGCGCCGCCATGGAGGTAAAGAATGACGCGCGATGTGTCTTCGCCAGTTTCCACCCATTCACCGTGCACAGGTTGTTTGACGCGGGTGAAGTTGGCCAGCGGCGACGGTATCAGTGCGGCGGAAGCCTCCATCGACCAAGCCGAAATGCCCATGCGGGCACGGGTCAGCCGGCCGGAGAACATCACCGGCTTCATGGTGCGTTTGAGCACTCCATTGAGAATGCGGCTTTGCCAGCTCATCTCTACCTCATTGTCATCAGGGTGGCGTGACGGTCATCAGGGGTGCACGTCATCTGGGCTGCCTGTCGCCCGTAGTGGGCGTTGTGTAGTGGGCGTCGAGTGGAACGCGAACGGCCATTGTTTGTCAAAGCGGAGGTGACCCGATAGTCTCGCTGGCGAATTTTCCGGAAGAAGGGTGGGCCATGCGTGCAATAGAGTTGCGTCAGTTCGGGCTGGAGGGCCTGCAGTCAGTGGTGCGGGAGGTGCCGGTCCCGGCGGCTGGGCAGGTGCGTCTGCGCATGCGGGCGGCGTCGCTCAATTACCATGACCTGGTGACGGTGCTCGGGGTCGCCAATCCGCGTTTGCCCTTGCCGGTAGTGCCGTTGTCCGATGGCTGTGGCGTGGTGGAAGCGATTGGCGAGGGTGTGACCCGCTTTCGAGTCGGTGATCGCGTGACCACGCTCTTCTTTTCGGACTGGATGGCGGGAGAGCCGACGCGACAGCGGCTCGCTCGTGTGCCCGGTGAGCATGTTGATGGCGTGTTGGCGGATTGCATGGCCATGGAGGCCAATGGCCTTGTGGCAGTGCCGGACTATCTGTCCGATGAAGAGGCCGCCACCTTGCCCTGCGCGGCGCTGACCGCCTGGCGCTCGGTCGTGGTGGAAGCCAAGGTGAAGGCGGGAGATACCGTGTTGCTGCAGGGCACCGGTGGGGTTTCGTTGTTTGCACTGCAATTCGCCAAAATGCTGGGCGCGACCACCATCATCACGTCCGGTAGCGAGGCCAAGCTGGAAAAGCTCGCGGCGCTGGCTCCCGATCACACGATCAATTATCGCGAGACCCCGGACTGGGCGCGCCGGGTCAAGGACATCACCGGTGGTCGCGGTGTTGACCATGTGGTGGAGGTGGGTGGTGCCGGCACGCTGCAGCAGTCACTCAAAGCGCTGCGTATTGGTGGGCATATCAGCATGATCGGCGTGCTGACCGGTGTCGCGAATGTGGTGCCGACGGCGCTCATCATGGCACTCAATGCCACCGTCAAAGGTATTACCGTTGGCTCGCGAGACGATGCTGAGGCCATGTGCCGCGCCATGGCGGCGCATCAGTTGCGCCCTGTGATTGGCGAGCGTTTTGGTTTTGCGGAAGCGCCAGCGGCCTTTGCTTGCATGCAGCAGGCAGCGCATTTCGGCAAGATCGTGATTCGTCATTGAGACGGCTGAATACGGTGGTGGCTTCACGAGCGTCTTCTTGCTATGGGGGCTCTGAAAAAAGTCATTTTCGTCGCCACCGTGAAGGCGGGGGGCCAGCACCCTCAAGCACTGACGAGCCGTGCATTGGAGGCTGGAGGGATTTGCAGTGGTTCTCTGATGCCCAAAACCGTTCGGTCTGAAGTCTGTTGCCACCCTTGTTTTTAGTCAGCAAGCCCTTGGACTGGCTCAGGGCGAACGGGGTTATTCAGCGCCGTACTAATCGTCTTGATGATGAGGCGGTTGTTCATCCTGTTGCGCATGACGATTGTGTTCAGGGCGGTCTTGAGCGTCTGAAGAGGACAGCTTGGCTACCCCGTTCGTGGGGCTTCCTGTTATCGTCGCCGGCATTGCCTGTCTGCATGAACTGCAGTTAGGCCCGCACAGGACGCGCCCATGACCATGGTAGTGAACTGCGCTGTTTACAGCCGCCGCTCTGGCGAGAAACTGCGCGACATCCCGATTGACGACATCAGCGAGCACCTGTCCGAGCCGGATCATTTTGTCTGGCTCGGCCTGCACGAGCCGGACATTCCGCTCATGCAGAAAGTGCAGCAAGAATTTGCACTGCATGAGCTGGTGGTCGAAGACATTCACCGCGCGCATCAACGCCCGAAAATCGAAGTGTTTGATGCTGTGGTGTTCATCGTCATGCACACCGCACGGCTGGTAGACGGCAACGCCAAGCTGGGTGAAACCCATGTCGTGGTCGGCCCACGCTTTGTGCTGACTATCCGGCATGGCGCATCGCAGAGCTATGCGCCGGTGCGCACCCGCTGCGAGCAGGTGCCCAAGTTGATGACCGGCGGCCCGGGCTATGTGCTTTATGCCGTGATGGACTTTGTTGTCGACAACTATTTCCCCGTGGTCGAAGAGTTCCGTGCACAGCTTGAGCGTCTTGAACATGCCATTTTTGAGGGCTCCTTCAAGCGCACCACCATCCGCCGCCTGTACGAACTCAAACGCGAGCTCGTGCGCCTGCGGCTGGCTATCGGGCCCATGCAGGACATCTGCAACCAGCTCACACATATCGACACGGGCCTTATCCCCGATGAAATCGACCCGTATTTCCGCGATGTGCACGATCACGTGATCCGTATCAACGATGCCGTGGACGCGCTGACTGAAATGCTGAGTGCGGCGCTGGAAGTGCATCTGGCACTCATCACGGTGGGTCAGAATGAAGTGGTCAAACGCCTGGC
>JAUXNL010000542.1 GCA_030684415.1 Moraxellaceae bacterium
AGCAGGCCACAAAGAATGATAGCCGGCTGACATCTATCGGTGGTTTTTTGCGCCGCACCTCTCTCGATGAGCTACCCCAATTCATCAATGTGCTCCAGGGGCAGATGTCGATTGTTGGCCCCCGCCCCCACGCCATCGCACACAACGAAGAATATAGAAAATTGATAAAGGGCTACATGTTGCGACATAAAGTCAAGCCCGGCATTACCGGTTGGGCCCAGATCAATGGATGGCGCGGAGAAACCGATACGCTTGAAAAAATGGAAAAGCGTGTGGAGTTTGATCTTGCCTATATCCGCAACTGGAGCATTTGGCTTGATGTAAAAATTGTATTTCTGACTGTTTTTAAGGGGTTCATGAGTCGTAATGCGTACTGATAACTCCTTGGCGATACTGTAAATTGCACTGAATAGCCGGATTGTGAAAACTGCGCAACAGTTGCCCAATAAAGCAGTTACACAGTTCAATTTACAGCCTCAGGCGTCGCGCGATTAGCAACCACAAAAATTTTATGTTTGTCGTGAGATATCGACGCCACATACGTCTAGGCTCCTGAAGCACTCGATAAAACCATTCCAGACCAGCGTGCTGCATCCAAATGGGAGCACGCTTGACTTTGCCTGCATAAACATCAAACGTACCTCCTACCCCCATGACAAAGTCAACTCCCAAGGCGCATTTCCATTGATTAATGAAAACTTCTTTCATTGGCGATGTAATAGCAACAAATAGAAGCTTCGCCCCTGACGCCTTAATAATATTAACAACCTGCTCTTGGTTATCCCAAAAATAGCCATGATGGAAACCAGCAATATCCAAACCCGGATGTTGCTCTTGAGCCCTTTCCACAGCAGCCCTGACAACATCATCCGTTGCTCCCAAGAAATAAACCGGATAGCGCCGAGATACAGAAAGGCTTAAAAGCTGATCGAACAGATCAATACCAGAAACACGTTCAGGCACAGCAAGCCCGAAAAGTCGGGCACCCCACACAACGCCCATTCCATCAATATTAACAATGTCACACGCATTGACTGACTCAGCCAAGCTCGCATCTACTTGCATATTGACAATCTTCGCAACATTAACAACAGAGTGTTGAGTAAAGATACTGGCACTGATACGCTCATCAATCCATGCAACCGTTTCTTTCATGGTAAGGAGATGCGTTTTAGCACCCAAAAAAAACTTGTCTTCCAAAGACTGCATCAACATCACCTATTTTTACATTTGTCATGGGGAGTAATATTTTTTTCAAGTGGAAGCGATCCTTTATACCTATTCAAGCGGGCCACATTACCCGTCGACAGACACTCTGGGCCACTCCTTTTCGTACAAGCATACGGTTCGCCCGGGTTGCAATGCCACTGCGTGACAATACCAACCCTGCCAACACCACGAAAAATATTACTCTCGATAATATTATCATTTGAAGCATCTCTAATGCGAACAGGATCGCCACAGCCATCACTAAAGCTATTATTAGCAATAAAGTTATTACCCGAATAATGCGCAAGGTATACCGCATGCAGTAACGTACATTTTTTTTCATTCCTCATTCCGGAAAAATAGTTTTCAGACACAGTGTTATTTCTAGAATTTACAAAACGAATAACAGCCGTAGAGATGCTCTCTCTTGAGCCCCCAATATTAATAAACCGATTCCCCTTAATAATATTATTGCCATTCCATGCGTCGACATCTTCTCTATCTCCCTCAACAGATATAGCAGTCTTAAAGTCTTCCACTGAAAAGCCCATGACATGAATATTGCTAGCCTCTCCTTTAGCTGCACGTATTGTCATCCACGTCGTATTACGATCCCCCAAAAACCTCACCTTTCCTTCCGCGATGATAAAAATCTCAGTATCCCGATGAGCATAGGTCCAATTAACCGCACCACCGCTATATATACCCTCAGCTACCGATACTTTTATCTTTTTGGGAGTCAACGACCGCTCCACTAAATAATCATTGACTTGCTGCAAAGACGAAAACCACACTATCGCATCATCAGAAATGACGGTAGTGGACTCTGCTCTAACCCCAAGTTGGAGCTCCTCACTCTTTGCATAAGAGATACAAGCAAGGCTAAGAAACAAGAGCGCGATAAATGTCCGCATATCGCTTGCCATTCGACAGCCAAGATCGTTGTGATTCAACATATACGCGCCCTTTTGAAATCACACCAGACTGCGCCTGATAGCTATTTATTACATTAAATAGGGTGTCAGCTAAAGAGACAACATTGTCGGCCTCAAATAAAAAGCCAGTCTGCTCGTCTTCAACAAGCTCCGTCATACCGCCAATATTGCTGACCACCACTAGCTTTCGAAAAGCCATCGCCTCTAATGGCTTCAACGGCGTCACAGCATCTGTCAGATGTGATCTTTTCCTTGGATTTACGACAATATCAATTTCCTTATAAACATCAGCAACATCTTCAGGGCTAAAGGCTCCTTTAAAGCTGACATTCTTTAAATGAAGATGATGTGCACGGCCCTTCAAATCTGCCAAAGCTGGCCCGTCTCCATAAATGACAAAGGGGTTTGAGCAACCTCGCTGCTGCAGCCGGTAAATAGCATCAAGTAAAAGATCAAGGCCTTCGATGGGGCTTACGCTACCAACATACCCAATCACCAAGTCGTTACCAGTCCGTTGGGTGCACTCATTGTCATACGAGTCAACACGGAATATATCAACTGCGTTCTCTACAATTGCTACCTTGCTTACTGCAATACCCCGCGCAACAACTTCTTTATAAAGATTTTTGTTAATCACAACCACCCGATCAGCCATGCGCATGACACAGGTCTCAAGGAACCGAGCACACCTCGCCACTATTTTATCAAGAAATTTAGCTGTTTGATTCGGCCGCTCTTCCCATAGCGAACGAAGCTCATAAACAAATGGAATTCCCAATACTCTTGATGCAGCCCAGCCAGAAAACCCACAAAAGAACATCGCATGCGCATGGATGACACTGACACGCTCCGACTTTGCAACACGATATACTCGCCATGAAAATTCGAATATTTGCAGAAGCTTCAGTATTTTCTGAAAGATTGAGCGTCGCGACTCACTGACCACTTGCTCCGGGCGAGCATTGTAGGTGCGATAATATCTCACTCCTGAAAATGACTCGACCGCATCAACGCCCCAGCCCTGCTGAAAAGGAGAGGAAATGACAATAGGCGTCAAACCACTTTGGGATTGCGCAGCCATGATATCGCGACTACGGATGCTAGAACCTTTGCTATTTGGCAAAGACTGGTAAAGAACATGTAATATTTTCAACGTTTATCAACCTCACGCACGGCCGTAAGATGGTAGTAAAGGTAGATAATTAGATACGATAAAAAATATTCAGGCTTTACAAAGCCACGATGAAACAAATGAACAAACTGGGCAATAGTCACGCAAAAAACAATCAGCCAGTAGTGCGAGTGCGTCGATAGTTTTCGCAAAAATGCAAGCACTAAACCCAACATCACGGCTGCAAAAATAACTCCTGCGTGGCCATAATCAAGAAAAATCCCGCCAATCAAACCAGGGGTCAGTCCGCCATCACCAATCACTCCCATCATTTCACCAAGTGCACGACCTGCAGCTACCTGCTCACCAGGCAAAACGGTCACCATATCAGCCACAAATAGTGGATAGCTTGTAACCTCATTAACTATACCGACAGTAATGACTCTATTAGCCAAACCAATCGTCTCTCTAAAAGCAACATGAAAAGGCGCCAATATATAAGAAACATAGCCATCATCGTGGAAATATGAATAGATCAACTCATCAACAGTAATAAACGCCCCTTCCCCGCTTCTTCGAAGATAAAATATTCCCGTAACGACAAAAAACACAAGCATTATCACCGCGACACTTTTTGCATATCCTTTTATAGATACTCGGCCACTGATCAGAAAATAATACAATCCAACAGCCATAACATAAGCAACAACATTTCCCCTACTCCCAATAAGAATAGTTGGCGCAATCGGCAAAAAGACATAAACAAAGAAATCTTTAAACGACCTCAATCGACGAACGCATGCAACATAAATTGCAGCATACAGCCCGGACTTGACCACATAGCCAACTAAAGGATTAATAAAAAATCTGCCATCCTGATTAAGAAAAACATTACCGTATGCAACATAAACGTATACAGTACCAGACCAGACCACCAGCATATGAGCATAAAAAATCGTTTCTGCACGCCCCCCCCAAGCAAGGGAAATTGACGGAACCTTTCGGTCGCGAATCCAAGAAAGAAATAATATCGACAAATAAAATGGAAAAATAAATAATATATACGCCGAAACAGTTTCAGCCTTCATTTCACCACGATACAATGAGATCGGAGCAAAGCCAATAATTAAATATACTCCCAACACGACAGCCAGAAGAATAAAGCCTTTTTCGAGAAAAAGACCCAACGCACACACCACCGAGAGACTGATAAGCAGAACATCATATTGAGATGAGAATATGGACGCAGCAAACGCAATCACAAGCAATGTCGCAAGCACTAACTTTAGAAAAAATACTTTTTTTGCTGTCATTATTTGCGCTCACCGATTGCCTTTGCGGGCACGCCGGCATACACCCCATAGGCCGGGACACTTTTAGTCACCACTGCTCCCGCTGCAATAACTGCCCCCTGCCCTATTAAAACACCAGGGAGAATAATCGCACGAGCACCAATCCAAACATCATCCTGAATTGTCACCGCACCTAATGCATAGCCTTGTGTATTGATGGGCTCATTCGGATTTTCATAGATATGATTTTGCGAATAAATCAGAACA
>JAUXNL010000548.1 GCA_030684415.1 Moraxellaceae bacterium
TGCAGGATAGGCGCGGCAGCGCCGGTTGTCTGACACGCTCACCGCGTGGTGACTTCGTCAGGAGACTCGGGCATGACACCCTCGTCACGGGACCGCATCAGCGTCGATCTGCATGGCCTCAAGGCAGCGCTCTTTGCGCGTGCGCAGGCCACGGGCAGTTCGCCGTCCGAGCTGGTGCGCAAGGCCGTGGCGCAATCACTGGGCGAACCGGTATCAACGACAAGCGAGCCACACACCCCATGCTTCCCAGGGCGTAACGACGAGCGTGTCCGGCTCGGTCTGCGCATGCAGCGTGACGATGCCGCAGCCCTGCTGGCAGCCGCGCGCCGGGTGGGTCTGGGCACGGGCGACTTCGTGGCGAGCCTGGTGTCGGGCGTGCCGGTGGTTCTGGAGGGCTGCGGTCGTGGTGAGCACATCGCCGCGATCACCGCTTCGAGCGCCGAGCTGTCCACCCTCAGCCGCGACATCCACCACCTGTCCAACCTGCTGCGCAATGGTGATGTGGTGCCAGCGCTGGCCTACCGCGACATGCTCAAGACGCTGGACGCCGATATCCGCCGCCACCTGCTTCTGGCCGCTGGCGTGCTGGCAGGCCTGCGGCCACGCAGCCATGCGCCTCAACCATCACCAACCCTCAAATGCTGACCACCAAGGAGAACCGCCATGTCACAAGCACCCAGCATCGACGGCGTCCTGATCCAGTGGGGCGACCGCCTGTTCTACCCCGGCAATCGCGTGGTGAAGATCAAACCTCAGCCCCGACTGGATGCCGGGGCCATGCGCCAACGGGCCGCTGCCATCCGCCATCGCATTGAAGCCACGGTGGCGCGAAGGGCACCACAAGTCATGGTTAAGGTCACCGGGGGAGGGCGCGGCATGTTGGCCATTGCGGCCCACTTCCGCTACATCAGCAAGAATGGTCGGCTCGACATCGAAGACGAACGTGGCAACAGCATCCGCGGCAAAGACGCGGTGCACGAAATGGCGGAAGACTGGCGCCTCGGCGGCAGCCTGATCGAAGACGTGGGCCAGCGGCGGGAAGCCTTCAACATCATGCTGTCCATGCCGCGCGGCACCGATCCGCTGATCG
>JAUXNL010000549.1 GCA_030684415.1 Moraxellaceae bacterium
TTCCACTCGCAGTACGGGTTGCCGCAGCCCAGGCAACGGTGCGCCTGATCCTGCACCTCGACCTTCTCGAACGGTTGGTAGATTTCCACAAACGTTGTGGTCCGCTCGACATCACCCTTTTTTTCGGGGTCTTGTCGGGGCACATCAAGAAACTGGAAATCGTTGTTCAGGCGCTCTGCCATTTGCCTTAGCCTCAAGCTTGAGTCAGTTTGTTTCTTCCCCCGGAGGGGAAGAAACGCATCACTTACATGGGATTCTTGCGCGTATTGTTCAGCAGTTCCTTGATGTTCGCCGCCTTCGGCTTCACCAGCCAGAACTTGCGCAGGTACTCATCAAATTTGCGCAGGATTTCTGCTCCCCACGCACTGCCGGTTTCATCCACATATTCCGCAATCACTTCCCGCAGATGGTGGCGATGCGCCTCCATCGACTCCGCACTGATGCGATGCAATTCGATCAGTTCCGGATTGATGCGATCAAAGAAGCTGTTCTCAAGATCAAGCACGTAGGCAAAGCCACCTGTCATGCCGGCACCGAAGTTGAGGCCGGTCTTGCCCAGCACGGTGACCAAGCCACCCGTCATGTACTCGCAGCAATGATCACCCGCGCCTTCGATAACAGCATGGCAACCAGAGTTACGCACTGCGAAGCGTTCACCTGCGGTGCCCGCGGCATAGAGCTCACCGCCAGTGGCGCCATAAAGGCAGGTGTTGCCGATGATGGCCGTGTCTTGCGACTTGAAGGGTGAGCCCTTGGGCGGCGTAATCACCAGCTTGCCACCGGCCATGCCCTTGCCGACGTAATCGTTGGCATCGCCTTCGAGATACATGTTGAGGCCGCCAGCATTCCACACGCCAAAGGACTGGCCTGCACTGCCTGTCAACTTCAGCACCACCGGTGCATCACTCATACCGAGGTCGCCATGACGCTTGGCAATCTCGCCAGAGAGGCGTGCGCCAATCGAGCGGTCGCAGTTACCCACTTTGAACGTGAACTCACCGCCGGTCTTGCCTTCAATGGCAGGCAGTGCCGCCGCCACCATTTTTTCGGCCAGCACACCTTTGTCAAAAGGCTCGTTGCGCAGCACCTGACAAAACTGGGGCTTGTCCGCCGCAATCCGGTCATTGCGCAGCAACGGCATCAGATCAAGATGCTGCTGCTTTTCGGTTTCGCCAGGCAGGACGTCAAGCAGATCAGTGCGTCCGATCAGCTCGCCCAGCGTCGTGACACCCAGCTTTGCCATCCACTCGCGCGTTTCCGTTGCCACAAACTTGAAAAAGTTCATGAGCATTTCTGGCTCGCCGATGTAGTGCTGCTCGCGCAGATCATCCTGCTGGGTCGCCACACCAGTTGCACAGTTGTTCAGATGGCAGATGCGCAGATATTTGCAGCCCAAGGCAATCATCGGCGTCGTGCCGAAGCCGAAAGACTCGGCGCCCAGAATCGCTGCCTTCACCACATCCAGCCCGGTCTTGAGGCCGCCATCAGTCTGCACGCGAACCTTGCCGCGCAAATCATTGGAGCGCAGCGCCTGTTGCGCTTCTGACAGCCCGAGCTCCCATGGCGATCCGGCATAGTGGATGGACGACAGCGGCGATGCCGCCGTACCACCGTCGTAGCCGGAAATGGTGATGAGATCGGCATAGGCCTTGGCAACACCCGCGGCAATCGTGCCGACACCTGGCTCGGACACCAACTTCACGGAGACAAGTGCCGCCGGATTGACCTGCTTCAGATCAAAAATCAGCTGCGACAAATCTTCGATCGAATAAATGTCGTGATGCGGTGGTGGCGAAATAAGGGTCACACCCGGCACCGAATAACGCAGACGCGCAATCAGCTGGTTGACCTTCCCACCGGGTAACTGGCCACCTTCACCCGGTTTTGCCCCCTGCGCCACCTTGATCTGCAAGACTTCAGCAGACGACAGATACGCCGGTGTCACACCAAAGCGGCCAGAGGCTACCTGCTTGATCTTGGAATTCTTTATCGTGCCGTAACGCACCGGGTCTTCACCGCCCTCACCCGAGTTGGAGCGGCCACCGAGCGTATTCATCGCAATGGCAATCGACTCATGCGCTTCCGGCGAGAGGGCACCCAGTGACATACCCGCCGAATCAAAGCGCGGGAGAATTTTTTCAATCGACTCCACGGCATCGAGCGCCACAGGCTTCACGTCAGGCTTGATCACCAGCAGATCACGCAGGGTGGCGACCTGCCGGGTATTCACCAGCTCGGCATACGCTTTGTAGTCGCCATAGTTGCCCGAGCGCACAGCGACATGCAGGGTATTGATCACGTCCGGATTGAACGCGTGATATTCCTTGCCATACACGAATTTCAGCAAGCCGCCTTGATCGATGGCCTTGCGGTCTTTCCATGCGTCCGCCGCCAGCAGCTTCTGGTCATTTTCCAGATCGGCGAAATTGGCGCCCTGAATACGCGATGCCACCCCTTTGAAACAGGTATCCACCACTTCAGAAGCC
>JAUXNL010000554.1 GCA_030684415.1 Moraxellaceae bacterium
ATCCACGGTTCGCAGAGCTGTACAAAAAATGATCCACACTTTTACACACGCATCCACGGCAAAACCGTGGAAATAATATCTTTTAATATCAATTAGATAGTTTTCAAAACACCCCAATCCACGGTTCCACGGTTTGCGCTGCGTGTGTACCCCCCCTTTTCAAAATAGTCACATCTGCCCGGACAACGCGAATCTTCCGACGAATTAAAAAAAACCGCAGATTTTTTAATCAGTTAAAAACGCCGGCTGTGCGCAACAGCTGCGCGTTCTGGCCCCGGACGCACGTCTGCCAAAAAAATAACAGGCAAAGACCGCCGGCGGGGCGGGGAGTTGACGGCGCGCGGACGGTGCCGGCCGGGCAAAAAAAAGCCGCCCGGAGGCGGCAAAGGGGAGAGATTGGTTTGATCAGTAGGCAGGATCCTGCCGTGGGCTCAGAGAGTCACCCAGGACATAAGGCCGGAAGCGAACAACCTCTTCGCCCACCCTTTCATTGATTTCCATGAACACTGCCTGCAGCGGCTCCAGCTCGTTCGCCACAAACACCTTGGCAGCTTTTTCAACGTCACCGAATCCGCCAGCGTTACCAGGCACGATGCCCATCAACTGCGGCGGAATCCTGTGGCCGGCCAGCTGATCATCGCGAGTGATGTTTTTCATATTGAGAAACTCATCCTTGGCTGCAACCTCTGACACAGGGATGATCTGGATCCCATCCTTCTTCCCGTTCGGGCTGTACAGGAACAGGTTGCGGAAGTTGCCCACACCCTTGCTGGCTTTCAGGGCTTCCCTCATCGCGTCGATGTCTTTCTGGTCCTGGGCAGGATCAGACACATACATGATGAACCCTGCGTGGCTGCCATTCAGATAGTACCGGCGCCGGAACAATGTCGCAGACTCGTTGAGCCAGGCAGACTGCAGAGATCCCAGATAATCAGGCAGTCCATAAATGTCCTGGTCAATGTCCGGCTCCATCAGGTGTATAACCCGACCAGCCGGCAGCTCTGTTCGATCCAAATAGTTCGGCACCCAGAAGTACCGGTCATTCTTACCGCGTCGGGTGTACTTTGCCCGCAAGTGATGCATGGGCAAATTTTTCCCCAGCCTGCCGACACGCTCTTCGAGGTACCCGTTGCCAAACACCAGGTAGTCAAGAGCCAGCCCGCTGAACGCACGCCGGCCCAGCAGTGGGTGAGGTATGAACGTGCGCAGCAGGATGTTCCGTTTTACCTGCAGGGCGCTACCATGGTGGGCCGTTGCCCTGTAGCTTTTTGCCAGGATAGAAAATGGGACAGGTGGCTCATACCATTCGTCCGGAGAGAGCCACAAACCCTCATAGAAAAAATCCCGCATGCTGGTTACTGGCTCCGGATCACCAAAGCTGAACGCCTGGACACCCGATGGACTATCACTTGAATGCACTACAGGCAAATCCGCCTGGGCCTTTTCGGCGCGCATGCGCCTGTTGCTACGTTTGCTCATTCGTACATCTCCATCATTGATTGCCCCGTGCCCTCTTCAGCGGCGCCGGTAATTGGTTCAAAGTGCAAGGCATGCATCACCGCCCAGGCGAGATCCGCATGGCCGGTTAAACGATTGCGCCCTGATGTGTAAGTCAACTGCCGACCACTGGCGGTGAGCTCGCGTTTGATTGCCATGAACGATTGAGCCATATCAGCCCAGCCCGCATCGAACTCCAGGCGGCCTTTGCGCATGATCTGCTGTGCCTGCATAACCATGCGAGATTTCAGTCCAATGTCGTAGCGATACCTGGTCAGCGTCGGGAACCACTTCGCAACATGCTCTGCCACCGCTTCACCCAGGCCGCTGACATCGATGCCGATGTGCTCGATCTTGTATTTGTTGCGCAGAGCTTTGATGAAGTCTGCCTGCGCCTGGTAGTCCTCGCCTTTGAGCCTGTGTTTTTCCAGGACTCGGTGTTTGCCAGTTGCCGATCGTGCCGGCAGCACCACAACCAGCCCGGCACCATCACCATCCTCGCCGGTACCGGTCGGGTCATAGCCCACCCACACGCCGCGATCACCGACCGGACGCGGTGCAAATGGCCGGTAGTCCTCCCACACCTCCCAGCTATCCACCATGCACGGATGGACCAGTGACAACGGGAATGCCGACTGGGTATCGTCGACAAACTGACACATCAGCAGATTGGCAAATTCATCCGGAGAGTACTCAAGCTGCAGCTGCTCGATGTCGAACAGATCGCAGCCGCCAGCCACCGCGTCCAGGACAGTGACGATCTGACGCCACTGGCCATCCGGGCACAGCACGCCGCCGGCCAGAGCTGCGTGCGAGACATCGAACTCCTGCCGATCGGCTTTCTGCCGTCGCTTGTTGAACAGCTCACCAGACCAGAACGGGTAACCTTCATGCGCAAACGATGAGGGTGTTGAAAAGTAGGTCTGTCTCCATTTCTTGTGCATCGCCATGCCAGAGGCGACTTTGCGGAACTGCTGGAATCCGTGGATCCAGAAGTACTCATCCATGAACAGATCGCCATGGTATGACTGAGCTGTGCGGAAATTGGTGCCCAGAAAGTGCAGCTCCGCACCGTTGTCCAGGATAATCGGATCCCCTTTCAACTCAACATCACAAACTTCCTTGACGAACTGGACAATGTACGCGCGGAACACGTGCGCCTGTGCTTTGGATGCTGACAGGAATATTTTATTCCGGCCATTCTCGAATGCATCAACCACAGCCTCTCGCGCAAAGTACCAAGTGGCACCAATTTGTCGGGATTTAAGGATGTTCCGGATGCGGTGCTTAATGCCTGCATCGTGCCAGGTGCGCTGGTAGTCAAACAGTGAATCGTCGAACGCCGCACGAAGATCAGCGACCTGCTCTTCATCCAGATAGTTGCGCTTTTTCTTCCGGGTGCGAGGTGCCTCATTTCGGGCATTGATATTCGGGTTAAGGTCGGCCTCTTTGCCGGTCTCACTGTATTTGTGAACCCTGGCCAGACGTACCATCTGCCTGCCCAGCAGATCGATCTCTTTGAAGTCCTTGCCTTCCTTTTGCTCTTTGGTAATGAGCTGGACCATCCTGGCTTCCAGGGCGCCCTCAACACGCTGCACCGGTGACGCGTCCGCCCAACCCTCGCGGATTTTCCATGAGTGGATTGTTGCTGCGGGCATTTCCAGCAATTCTGCGATGCGCGCTACCCGCCAGCCCTGCCAGTACAAATGGCGGGCGCTGGTTCTGGGTCCATCTGCAGTCAGGTTGTCAGCGGTATTCATGCCCGCCAGCGTACCCGCGCGCGCGACCCTTGATCCTGCTGCCAGTTCGTAACCACGGGCGCTAAGAAGCGAACCGCTGGAACCTTTGGGCCTGTGCGGTGAATCTGCTCACAACACGAACAGCCCACCCAACCAGGAGCGCGCTAATGAAATGGTTCCGCGTCGCCGTAGAAGGCGCCACGACTGATGGCCGAAAGATGTCACGTCAGTGGATCGAACAGATGGCCAAAAATTTCAACCCGACCGTTTACGGCGCCCGCATCTGGCAGGAGCATATTCGCGGACTGTTTCACGACGGTCCGTTTACTGCCCTGGGTGATGTGAAGGCCGTCAAAGCCGAGGAAATCACCGAAGGTCCACTGACGGGGAAACTCGCACTGTATGTCCAGCTGGACCCAACTGATGAGCTGAAAGAGATCAATGGCAAGCGCCAGAAAATCTACTCATCCATTGAAGTGGATCCAGAATTTGCAGACACCGGCGAAGCCTATCTGATTGGAATGGCTGTCACCGATTCACCTGCCAGCCTGGGTACGGAAATGCTGCAGTTCAGCGCCCAGCAGGGCAGCAAGTCTCCCCTGGCGAATCGCAAACAGCGCCCGGAAAACTTGTTCACCGCCGCAGTCGAAATTGACCTGGCTGAGCTTTTCACCGAGCAGGATCCCGCATCGGAAGATCCAAAAAGTTCTGGTCCGTCATTGCTGGATAGCGTCAAAGCCTTATTCGCCCGCATGGGTGACAAGGCAAAAGGCGACATCACAGCCTTCCGCGCTGACCTGGAAAAAACACTGGGTCTGTTCGTAGAAAAGCATTCCGATCTGGAGAAGAAATTCACGTCCAGCGAGGCCGCCTTCAACTCCCTGAAGACAGAGCACGAAGCATTGAAAAAACGCTTCGATGATCTGTACACCAGACTGGACAACGACCCAGATCAGCCCAATCGCTCTCCCGCCACTGGTGGCGAGACCGTTGAACTGACCGACTGTTAAACAACTGAAAACTGGCTTACCGCTAAATAAATTACTGACTTAATGCAAGGACCTGACCATGCGAAATAATACCCGAGTCGCCTACAACCAACTCCTCGCCCGAGTTGCAGCGCTGTCTGGCGTAAGTGATGCATCAAAAGCATTTAGTGTTGAGCCGAGCGTACAACAAACACTGGAGTCCAAGATTCAGGAATCCAGCGAATTCCTTGCTGGAATCAACATCGTTGGTGTCGATGAGATCAAGGGTGAAAAACTTGGTCTGGGCATCAGCGGACCAATTGCTGCCCGCACAAATGTTGCAGCCAACGACCGTGCTCCGCGTGATCTGACCACGCTGGATGACAATGGCTACGAGTGCTTCAGCACTGAATTTGATACGTTCCTGGCGTGGTCAAAACTGGATGCATGGGCCAAGTTCCCCGACTTCCAGACACGTGTTCGGAACGCGATCATCAGGCAACAAGCTCTCGATCGGATCATGATCGGATTCAATGGCACCAGTGCTGCAACTGCCAGCGACCGAACTGCCAACCCATTGCTGCAGGACGTCAATATCGGTTGGCTGCAGAAATACCGAACCCATGCAGCCGCGCGAGTTCTCAGCGAAGTGGTTGAGGATTCGGATGAAATCACTGTCGGCTCGGATGGTGACTACAAAAATCTGGACGCACTGGTGTTCGATGCCGTCAACAACATGATTGACCCCTGGTTCCGCGAGTCTACGGATCTGGTGGCGATCATGGGTCGCCAAATGTTGGCCGACAAGTATTTCCCTTTGATCAGCCAGCACGCACAAACCCCGACTGAAAACCGGGCTCTTGACATGATTCTGAGCCAGAAGCGTGTTGGCGGACTGGGTGCGGTACGGGTGCCATTTATGCCCGACGGCACAATTTTCATCACCAGTATGGAAAATCTGTCCCTCTACTGGCAGAACGGCAGCCGCCGACGCCATATGGTAGAAAACCCGAAGCGCAAGCGCGTGGAGAACTACGAGTCCAGCAATGATGCGTATGTTGTTGAGGACTACGGCTTCGGCTGCCTGATTGAAAACATCAAATTTGTCGAGCCAGAGGTAGACAACGGCGACGACTGATCCCACAACCCCTGAGAGTAGTAGTAGTGCCTTCCAGGGCATCCAGCACTAAAGCTGGCTCTGCCCTGGTTTTATACGGAGAACGAGCATGCTAACCCCCGCCCGCAAACACTTCCTTCAGAAAACCGCTGCGCTGGCGGCTGGCGATACAGCTACTGGAGAAACCCAAACCGGCGATCAATACGAACTGATGATGGCGGCGCTGTATGAGGCGCGCAGGACGTTAAAATCAATTCAGTCGATTGAAGCGAAAGTTGCCAAAAAGCGCGAGCTGGCACCACAGTTTTACCCGTACATCGCAGGTGTGCTTGAGGGTGGAAATGGCGCGCAAGACGAAGTGCTGATGACTCTCATGGCCTGGTTATTTGACATCGGTGAAATTTCCGCCGGTCTCGATATCGCAGCGTACGCCCTGCATCACGGCATTAGCACACCAGATCGATTTCAGCGTGACACTGCCAGCCTGGTCGCTGAGCAGGTGGCCGAAGAGGCCCTGAAAACGCTCACTGAACTGGAAAAAACCGAAGGCGCCGAACACAACTACCCGTTGCTGGACAATCTTGTGCGCACCGATCAGCTCACTGCCCGTGCTGACATGCACGATCAGATCCGGGCAAAACTTCACAAAGCGCTCGGCTATGCCAATCGACAATGCGGCCGCACAGAAGAAGCCATTTCACACCTGAATCGCGCTCTGCAACTTAACGAAAAAGTGGGCGTGAAGAAGGACATCGAAAAACTGGAACGTGATCTGAAGAATCAGCAAAAAAGCGAACAGACGTAACAGCAACCGAGTCGCACGCCGACGCCAGGGGGGCGCCGGGCCGGGGTGATCGTTCTCCCTCCGAGTCCCGGCCCACCCCCCTACCTGAGAGGCCCGTATGTCATCATTGATTAGCTACGGCATAGGCACAGACCCAGATGCTGCCAGCGATCCAGAAGCCCCGACAGAAATCCAGAATAATGGGTTTTGGCCTGCCATCGAACCAGAAAACTTCATTACTGCCGAGCGCATCGATAGCAGCGTAACTGCAGCCAGAGTCGAGCAGGAGCTGCGGATCGCAATCGGGGACATCAACCGCCAGCTCTCCGATTTCCAGGCAAAAAAAGTTGCTGCAGGTTACGCCACTATCGATGACGTCCCACATCCAGTATGGGCGACAGAAAGTCACTACACGACGCTGTATCTGCGAGCGGTCTACGCCACGGCCCGCGCATCTCTCATGGAACGCTACCGAGACATCAGCGCCACCGGCGCCGGCGACGCCCTGGGACAGGCAAAAAATGAATCGGCAGATGATTACCGCCGCGATGCCCGCTGGGCCGTCAGCGAGATCGAGGGGCGCACACATTCAACTGTAGAGCTCATCTGATGAACATCGCCTACGCACAGCAAAACGAAACACTGGACCATCTGTGTCACCGGGTGCTGGGTCGCACCGCGAATGTCACCGAGCAGGTCCTGCAGCTCAATCCAGGGCTGGCCGACCTTGGTCCCACACTGCCCGAAGGCACGCCCGTGACGCTGCCTGTAACGCCCGCTGGGACGCGCTCAATCGATACCGTAAAGCTGTGGTCATGACATGGACTTTTGCTATGAGAAGGACTGTAACCATCATGCTCGATGATCAAGTTCAGTTTCGCCTGCCCGAACTCATTCCGTTTATCGGAGCCATTCTAACGGGTGCGGTCGGCGGCAGCGTAGCTTGCATTCAGCACGCCCGCACGCGCCGCGAAACCATTGCAACTTATGCCATCGCCTACCTGATCACAGGTGCTTTTGGCGGGCTGATGGCGCTGGCCGGCGCCATGGTTTTCTACCCAGAGATGATTGTTGGCTGGAGCGAGTTGCTACTGCTGACCGGTGTTGCAGGTCTGACCACCGCCCTGGCACTCGCTGCAGGTAATTTGTCAATGCGGGTGGTGCTGAGAAAGCTGGGTCTGGAAGTGACCATCAACGTGCAGAAATCTGACCCGGCCGGTAAAGCAAAATCAACCAGGAGCGAAGAATGAACGCACAGACCTTTCATGATTTTGTGGTGCCAGCAGCTGCGCGATTTTTCCCTGAGCGGTTTAACTCACTTGAAGCCCGCGCCATTATCCTTGCCATTGGTCTGCAGGAGTCTGAGTTTAA
>JAUXNL010000573.1 GCA_030684415.1 Moraxellaceae bacterium
GACCGCTTCCCCGACAGTGAAGTGATGTTTTTCAGCCACCACTGGCCGGTGTGGGGCAAGGACCGTATCCGCCAGATGATGGCCGAGCAGCGCGACACCTATCGCTACATCCACGACCAGACCCTGCGCCTGGCCAATCAGGGTTTCGGCCCGCGCGAAATTGCCGAACAGATCAAGCTGCCCGCCACGCTGGAAAAGCATTACTGGAACCGCAGCTACTACGGCACGCTGAAACATAATGTGAAGGCGGTTTACCAGATGTACTTCGGTTGGTACGACGCCAACCCTTCCAGTCTCGATCCGCTGCCGCGCGCCGAGTCGGCCCGCAAATATGTGGCATACATGGGTGGCGCCGATGCGCTGCTGAAAAAAGCCAAGGCCTCTTATGCCGACGGCGAATACCGCTGGGTCGCTGAAGTGCTGTCGCAATTGGTGTTTGCCGAACCCGACAATGTGCAGGCCAAAGCCCTGCTGGCACAAAGCTACGACCAGTTAGGCTACCGCGCCGAATCCAGCGCCTGGCGCAACGCCTACCTCAGTGCCGCTTATGAATTGCGCCACGGCGTGCCGGAAAAAGGCGTCAATGTGGCCGGCGCTTCCGGCCTGCTGGAGCAGACTGGCCCCGATGAATTCATGCAGATGTTCCAGGTCGCCCTGAACGGCCCCAAGGCCGATGGCATCAAGCTGGTGCTCAACATCACTTTCAACGACCTGAAAGAAACCCGCGTGCTGCGGCTGGAGAATTCCGTGCTGCATGCGCGCCATGGCGCTCCCGCGAATGACGCCAGCGCCACGCTGACACTGACGCGCCCGCTACTGGTGAAAATCATCACGCAGCAGGCCGGTCTGAAAGATTTGCTGGGGGATGGCGGCGTCAAGGTCAGCGGCAGTGTGCTAGATGTCGTGCGCTTCTTTTCACTGCTCGACAAACCCGACCCGGTGTTCCCCATCGTCACGCCGAAAATATGAGGCGGAAAGCGCCACTTCTGGAGCGCATGCTGCGGAAATTGGCAGCCCACCAACACATCCGTATTGCAGAGAACGCCACAATAGCCTTCAATCGCCGGTCAGATAGCCATAAACCGTTTCCGGATGGAAGCCTCTTTGGGCATATGCCTTCGTGAGAGCGGAAAACAGCCCCTCTCCCTGCCCACACCAGCACTCGCCGCACCGCCCACGAAAATTTTGCGCAAGGAGCGCTCATGGACAATCTTTACGAACCCCCAAAAGCTGATCTGCTGTTGCCGGAAGAACAGGAAAAACCTGGCGCTCTGTTCACCACCTCCATACTGAAGCTGGTTTTTCTGTGCGTTGCCACCTTGGGTATTTATTCGATTTACTGGTTCTACAAACACTGGCAGACACTGAAGCCTGAGATGCCTGAGATACAGCCTGCCTCACGCAGTATCTTCAGTTATTTCTTCGTGCACGAACTGTTCATGACCATCGCGAAAAAACATGAGGCGGCCGGCCTTGGGAAATGGGAATATAATTCTTCCGCTTGGCTTTACATCCTGTTTTCTATCATCAGTCAAACAGCAGATGATGTTCTGGAAAAAGCGGACTTTGTTATACCGCTCTATCTTGTACCTCTACTAGTCT
>JAUXNL010000578.1 GCA_030684415.1 Moraxellaceae bacterium
CCCGCTGGTGAATTATCTCGGCCTGTTGATGGTGGTATCCGGCTTGGGCATCACGTTGGTGGCGGTCTGGCGTCGGCAGCCGGATGCCCTGTTGTTGTTGCTGGCTTTCGTGATGCTCTGGTTTACCTCTTTGTTGCGTATCGGGCAGGTGATTGGTGTGTTGCCCGCACCTTGGATGATGGATTACTCACAGTCGTGGTCGATGGTGCTGAGCGGTGCCGTAATGGCGACGGCGCTTGCCAATCGCATGCGCATGCTGCGTCTGGAAAATGAGCGTTCGTCCATGGCGGTGCTGGTCGAGCGCCAGGCGGCACAACAGCGTCTGGAAGCTCAGGTACATCAGCGCACGCTGGAGCTGATTGAAGCCAAAGACAAAGCGGAAGCGGCCAGTGCGTCAAAATCAACTTTTCTGGCCCACATGAGCCATGAGTTGCGCACACCATTGCACAGCATTCTGGGCTACAGCGGTCTGGCGCTGAACAGTGAGACCGTTCTAGCGGCTGATCGTCGTCGCATCGAGGCGGTGCAGCGCAGTGGCCGGCACTTGCTGACCCTGATTGACGAGCTGCTTGACTATGCGCGAGGCGAGGCGGGGCGTTTGCAGCTTGAGCCGCGCCCGGTGTATTTGCGCTCCCTGCTTGAGTCTGCGGTCGAGGATGTGTTGCCGCTGGCGCAAAAAGCAGGAGCGGATTTGCACACGGCGTTTGATCAGGTGCTGCCGCCAGTCGTGCTGGTGGATGCGGGTCGCCTGCGTCAGGTGCTGATCAATTTGCTGGGCAATGCCTCGCGGCACAGTCGCGGTACGCGCATCAGTCTGGATGTGCGGCGCGTCATGGTGGCGCCAGAAGACCCGGCGCGGGTCATGCTCTGGATTGGTGTGCGCGACAACGGCATTGGCATTCCTGAAGAGGCCCGTGAGCGCATTTTCAGCCCGTTCGAGCAGGTTGAGGCGACCGCCACCAGCGCCGGTATAGGACTGGGGCTCCCGATTGCGGCGCAACTGGTGCAATTGATGGGCGGCGAACTGGTTTGCGAATGCCCGCCCGAGGGCGGATGCCTCTTTTATTTCCGCATTCCGCTGCAGTTGGCGCCGGAGTCTGAGCTGGCGCCAGTGCGGGGCCCGCTGGGCCTGCGCCGCTATGAGGGGCCTGTCCGGCGCATTCTGGTGGTCGACGATATCGCTGAAAATCGTGCCTTGCTTGCCGACGTACTGGCCAGCCTGGGCTTCGATCTGGCGCTAGCGGAGGACGGTTTGAAGGCGTTGGAGCGTCTGGAGAGTGAGCCCTTCGATGCCGTCATCATCGACCAGTTCATGCCCGGCCTCTCCGGTTGGCAGGTGTTGCGCCGTGCCCGTGAGCGCCGGCTGTCCCTGCCGTTCATCCTGCTGTCGGCCACGCGGGCCATGCCTCCGGCGGATTGGCCTCCCGGCCTGCTGTTTGTGGCCACGCTGATGAAGCCGGTCGGTCCCGACCGGCTTGCGCAGGTGCTGGGGCAGGTGCTGGGGCTGCGCTGGAGCGACGACGAACTGGAGCCGACCCTGCCGGCGATGCAGGCGCTGACCACGCTGGCCTGGCCGTCAGCGGCATCGTTGGCCGAGCTTGAGCTGGCGCTGGGCATGGGGCAGGTCACGGATATCGAAGAGTGGGTGGCGGCGACGATGGAGGCACAGCCAGAGGCAGAGGGCTTTGCCCAGGCGGTACTGGAGGCGGTACGGCGCCTGGACTTTCCTGCCATTCGCCGCTTGCTGGATCTGGCCACGGCGTCCTGAGCCCGTCGGTGTGCTGTGGGGGGATTCATACGACCTCCGACAGAGGCTGGCCAGAGGCTTGTCGGGAATGAAAAAAACGTCAGTTTTGTCCCTGTTTCGTCGTATTTAGTCTTTTTATTTCAATAAGTTACGTTTATTTCCTCGTGCTGCGTCTGTCTCGCGCTCTATTAGTGGCTAAATCATAATTTTTCGACGGTTGCCCAGAAGGGCCATCGTTGCTTTCCGCGTTACAGTCGACAGTACAAGTGTGACCTTATTCACAGTTGTGTGTCGTTTTGTCTCCTTTGGTACGGGGTTGAGTCCGCTAGCAAGGGAGTTACGTTAAGGCTGTCATGGTCTTGCGTCTTGTTTTTTTCAGGTACTTACCATCAGGAGTCATCATGCATCAGTTCCGCCAACTGGCCATTCCGGCCCTTTTGTTGTCGGCCTTCCTGGCGCCTGCCGCGTATGCGGCTGGCACCACGGCCGGCACCGACATCACCAACACCGCGACCGTCACCTATGTCGATCCGAACGGGGATCCGCAGTCTGAAAACTCCAACACCTCGACTTTCAAGGTTGACGAAATCCTGAATGTCACCGTCACCCAGAACAACCCGGGTAACGTGACGGTTCTCACGCCGGATAGTGATGCGGTCCTGTCATTCACTGTCACGAATACCGGTAACGGTAATGAAACCTATGCACTGGCAGTGGCAAGTGCGCTGACGAACGATCAGTTCGATCCAACTAACGTGCGTGTTTATATTGATAACGGTGATGGCTTCTTTGACGTTAACACTGACACCCTCTTTGTTCCTGGTGCCAATGACCCTACTCTGGCGCCTGATGGTTCGGTGACTGTTTTCGTAGTCAGCGACATTCCTGCGGGGCTTGCTAACGGCAACTTGGGTAATGTCCGTTTGAATGCAGAGGCGGTAACTGTTCAGTCGACAATGGGGTCGGATGCTCCCGGTACAGTCTTTGCTGGTCAGGGTGATGGTGGCGTAGATGCTGTGGTGGGTAACACCGGTGCCGAAGCCTTCGGTCAGAATGGCTATATTGTGCAGGAGCTTTCTACAAGCTTCGTCAAGACACAGGTTGTGAGCAACCCCAATAATCCTGCATTCGGTGCACACCCGGTTCCGGGCGCCACCATCACTTATACCTTGACCTTTACCGCAAATGGCGTGGGTACGCTGGCGGGTGTGTTTATCGAAGACGAGATCCCTGCGAATACTACCTACAAGCCAGGTTCACTGACGATTAATGCCGGTTCAGTGACAGATGCTCAGGATGGAGATGCCGGCTATGTGCAGGGCAGATTCGTTCGTGTGCTGCCGAATGGCAACGGAGGGGTTGTTGGTAGTGGTTCTGTTGTTGCGCCTGAAATCACAACGATTACCTTCCAGGTCACCATCAACTGAGTGTGAGCGAAGGCTTTGCCTTCGCACGGCGCAAGGATGCGCCATGTCACCGATGGACAACGCCTTTCCCTTCAGTCCGCTGCAATAATCAGCGGCACCTGAAGGGAGAGGCTCTTCAGTGATGATGTGAACGAAATCGGAGATTGGCTTCATGAAATTTTTCAAGACAGCAGGTTTGGTTTTAGGTCTGGCCCTCGGTACGGCGCCGGTGCTGGCACAGGCTGCACTTGAGCTCAAGACACAGGCTTTTCACGAAGTCGTGGTCGTGGGCAAAGACGGCAAGACCGAGCGCAAACGGGAAGAGCTGAAGAAAGCACTGCCCGGACAAGAAGTGATTTACGACATCACCTACCGCAACACTGGCAGTAAGCCGGCTGAAAAAGTGGTGGTGAGTAACCCGATTCCTGCTGAGCTGGTGTACCAGCCCGGTTCAGCTGCCGGTGCTGGCAGCAAATTCGAAGTGTCGGTCGATGGGGGTGAGGCATGGGGCGCGCTTGAGACGCTCAAGGTGCCCGGTCCTGATGGCCAGCCCCGCCCGGCGGTGGCAGCCGATGTCACCCACTTGCGTTGGACTGTGCTGGCGCCTGTGAAAGCTGGTGCTCAGGGCAAGTTCACTTACCGCGCCAAGGTCAAGTAAGGGCTGCATCACGTAGCAGGGTTTTGCCGGGCGTGCAGGATTTCGCCCGCACCGTAACAGACGGACCTCCTGATCGGTGATGGCCGCATAGGCGGCCATTGTGCTTCCGGTGTAACCGGGGGCGGGACGAGTGCGGTCCGGAGGTCCCGTTTCCGGTGTGGTTGGCAAGGCTTTCCGGGTCGCAAATCCGGTTCTACCCCCAAACGTTGCAGTTCTGGAGTACAGACATGAACTATCCGAAAAACGCAGTGAGGCTGGCACTTGCCGCCGCACTGACACTGGGTGCCGTACAGGCCCAGGCCGCTGGCGTCACCGCCGGCACGCAAGTCGATAACAGCTTTACCCTCGAGTATCAGGTGGGCGGCGTCAGCCAGCCTACGGCCACCAGTAACACCACCAGCTTTCTGGTTGACCGCAAGATCGACCTGACCGTGGCGGAAGATGGTGGCGCCGCGACCACAGTGGTGCCGGGTGCAACAGCACAGGTGCTGACCTACACCGTGACCAACCTCTCCAACTCGCCTCTCGATATTCGTCTGGTGGCCAGCCATCAGGTAGGCGGTGCCGGGCCGTTTGGCGGCACGGACAATTTTGATGCCACCGGCTTGCTGGTGTTTGTCGAAAGTGGTGCGAACGCCGGATATCAGCCGCTGGAAGACATCGCCACGTTCATCGACGAGCTAGCGGCTGATGACGACATCACAGTCTATGTGGTGGGCGACATTCCTTCCGGTCGTGCCAATGGCGATGTGTCGGCTGTGCTGCTGACCGCGATTGCGGCGCAGAGCACGGATGGCACCGGCGCCTATGTGGCAACGGTTGGTACGCTGGCCGCTGATGCAGCCGAAACCAATACCGGCTCCACTGACAATACCGCCTTCATTGACACCGTTTTTGCTGATGGCGCTGGTGCGGCACCGGATGTTGCTGAGAACGGCCAGTTCGCTGCGCTTGATCAGTACACCGTGGTCACCGCCACCATCGCGGTCAGCAAGAGCTCGCGCGTGGTCAGCGATCCGTTCAACGGCACCACCAATCCCAAGGCCATCCCGGGTGCGGTCATCGAATACTGCCTCGACGTGAACAACACCGGTGCGTCTGCTGCCGGCACGCTGGTGCTGACGGATGCCATTCCCACCAATACCACCTACGTGGCCTCCAGCATCTACACCGCGGTCACCGGTACCGGTGCAGCCTGTGATGACGGTCCCACCACCGGTGTATCGGAAGACGACAACGACGCCGGTGCGGATGAAACCGATCCGGATGGCGCTGACCACAATGCAACCACGGCAGGCGCAGTGACTGTGCGTACGCCCGCGATTGCTGCTGGTGATCGTTTCAAGGCCACCTTCCGTGTGACGGTGGACTAAACGCCAGGACAGCGTTTGCAGAACCGGACTGGTCTGGCGGGCAGATCCTTGCCCGCCAGACCTCTGTCTGGGCGCCGCATGAGGCGGCAACGAAACAGTACTGAGTGCGCATGGCGAAGTGCCAGCGCCAATGGATGATTTGAAAAGTATGCTGCATTTTTTGAAAAAGCTGTTTGCAACAGCCTGCTGCCCAGGACTGCCGAACCTTGTGTTCGCGGCATTCCTGGGCAGCGGGTTGCTGACGTTGGCTGTGCCTGCGTCAGCCGCAATAGTCAATAACACGGCTACCGCCGCATATATTGATACGACCGTCGGTGGGGCGGGTAGTGTCGTTGTTTCCTCCAACACCACCACCCTGAACACGGTGCCCCCGCCAACTCCAAGTGTGGTGACGTTCTACCAATTTGTTCCTTCGCTTTCTTCTGGCCGTCCGGGCAATGTTTTCTTTCCGTTTGACGGTAGCCAGTACGACGATGGTGGTATTGGCAACTTCCAGTTCCTTCCCGGTCCGCTGGATCTGAGCGGCAGTCCGGTATCGCTGGCAGGGCCGGTGGAAGTGCGTCCGACGCGTGTGTTCCATGTCGGCGAGCCTGTATTCATCACCCTGGCCGACGGCAATCGCAATACCGATCCGACTGTGCGCGAGTACATTGAAGTCCGGGTCACGACTTGGCGTAAGGTGAATATAGAAGATAGGGTCACGGTGCTGTACGACACGGAAATCCTGCGTCTGCTGGAAACCGGGCCCAACACCGGTATTTTTGCCGCCGTGGTACAGAGTACGCGCGATCCGGCGACGAGTTATGACGGCAGCTTGTCGCTGGATACCGACACTCAGATCCGAGTGAATTATCAGGATATTTACTACCCGACCGATGTGTCGCAGGCACAAGTGCTGGTCGACCCGTTCGGTGTGGTGTTTGACTCCGATACCGGGGCCCCCATCGACGGCGCCACGGTCACAATCCTCACTGCTGATGGTCAGCCGGTCAGGGTGTTCGGCGATGATGGTGCCAGTTGTTATCCGTCCACAGTGGTCACCGGCGTTGACTTCATAAACAACACGCCAGTTCCGGACTGTGTCGGGCCTTTGGATGGACAACTGTACGATGTGCCCAAAGGCGGCTTCCGCTTCCCCTTCGTGGCGCCTGGCAACTATCGCTTCGTGGTGACGCCGCCGGCCGGCTATACCGTGCCATCGACGGTGACGCCAGCCGAGTTGCAGGCCAATCCCGCTACCAGCATTTATGCCATCGAAACAGGCTCTTACACTGACGTATTCGAGGTGTTGCCCGGCCCTGCGCTGAACATCGACATTCCGGCAGATCCTTCCGGCGGTGGCTTGTTCTTGCAGAAGCTCGTCTCCCAGAACGAGGCGTCAGCGGGCGATTTCCTTCAATACCGCTTGGTGCTGCGCAATGTGGATGCGTTGCAGTCCGTGTCCAATGTGCAAATCCTCGACGTGCTGCCAGAAGGCATGCGTTATCGCGCAGGCTCGCTCTATATCGGTGGTGTGAAGCAAACGACGGATCCGGTCATCCAGCCGGATGGCCGCACCATGCTGATCAGTGTGGGTGCGCTGACGGCGGCGGGCGTCACCCCGGGGGACAGTGTGCAGGTGACCTATGTCGTGCAGCTCAGTGCTGGAGTAGTGCCCGGCCGCGCTGTGAATACGGCCAATGCCGTGGGTGACTCTGATCTCAATCCAGGGGTGCAGCTCACCTCCAACCGTGCGCAAGTGGCCGTGCAAATACGTGAGCCGTTGTTCAGCGGACGCTTCACCATCATTGGCCGTGTGTATGAAGGTGGCTGTGCCGCCGACTGGAGCAGCCTCAAGGGCGTGCCGAACGTGCGCGTCATGATGGAAGACGGCACGTATGTCATCACCGACAAAGACGGCCAGTACCATTTCGAAGCCGTGCGCCCCGGCACCCATGTCGTGCAGATTGATACCGACACCCTGCCCAAGGGTTATGAGCCGCAGTCCTGTATCGACAACACCCGCTTTGCCGGCAATGCCATTTCGCAGTTTGTGGATGTGAAAGGCGGTGGCTTGTGGCGTGCCGATTTCCATACCCGTGCCCCGGTCGTAATCAAGCCGGTACCTGGCAAGCCGGTCGTGGCCGAGCCGGGCAAGGCGGATGTCGGCATCCGCATGAGCAGCCGTCTTGACGTGGACACCATCACCATTGCGGGTGCGCCGCCGGTGGTAAAGAAGTACAACCTGAGTGCCGAGTTCGATAGCTGCCGCGCCACACTCAAGCCGCAGGGCGAAGCCGACGTGGAGCGTCTGGCGCGCGACCTGGCCGGTCAGACCATCGAGCGTATCGAGCTTATCGGTAATACCGATAACCAGCGCCTCTCACCGCGCTGCCAGCAGGTCTTCAAAGACAATCAGGTCTTGTCCGAGGCGCGCGCACAAACGGTAGGTGATGCACTTCAACGTCTGTTGAATCTGACGGAAGAGCAGATTGTGACCCGTGGCCAGGGTGAAACTGTGCCGGTTGCGCCCAATAACTCGGCCGCGAACATGGCGCGTAATCGCCGCACGGAAGTGATTGTGCAGTCGCAGGCCAAGGGTGCCGTGGCCGCAAAAACCGAACAGCGCGTGCGTGCCATGGTGCATCGCATCGAGTTGGATGGCGCCGCTCCGGTGGATACGCTCAAGGTCATGGCTATGCTACCGGCCGGCAATCGTGTCGTGCCCGGCTCAGTGCTGGTCGATGGGTTGCAGGCGGATGCCCCTGAAGTTGTCGACGGTCTGGCTACCTTTACATTGGGCAAGGAAGCGCGCAGCCAGTGGCAGCGTGTGATCGAGTTCCGCACCTTGCCGCAGGCCCCTGTCCGTGCCCCTGTGCCGGTCAAGACCGCGCCGGCAAAAGCGCCGCGCTCCTATACCGTGCGTGCCCAGTTCGATAGCTGCAGTGAAGTGCTTCAGCCTGACGGCGAAGTGGCGGTGGCACGTCTGGTGGCCGAATTGCGTGGTCGTCCTATCGAACGCATCGAGCTGGTGGGTCACTCTGATAGCCAGCGGCCGTCGGCACGCTGCATGGCTCGCTTCAAAGACAATTACAAGCTTTCCGAAGCCCGTGCGCAGACCGTCGGCAATGTGTTGGCCAGTCGTCTCGGTCTTGAGGCTGCACAGATTGTGGTCACCGGTCGCGGTGCGGATGAGCCGGTGGCCAGCAATGCCACGGCAGCCGGCATGGCCAGCAACCGTCGCACCGAGGTCAAGGTTTATGAGGGCCGCGAAGGCAACGCCCCTGTTGCTGCCGGCTTTGTGGTCCCGGACGAGAGCAGGGGGCCGACGGTAGCCCGTGATGTGCTCGACAGTTGCACCACCGCCCTGCAGCAGGAAGGTTGGGATGCAGCGATGAAGCTGTCGTCCGAGTGGCGCGGCCGCGCGGCTGAAATCGCCTATGTCGAATTTGCCGGCCACACCGACAACCAGCCCTTGAATGCGTATTGCCAAGCTGAGTTCAATAGCCTCGAAGGGCTGTCCAAGGCGCGTGCGCAGGTGCTGGCCGAGTCGGTTGCCATGAATCTGGGCCTGAAGCCTGAGCAAGTGCGAGTGTTGGGAGAGGGCGATGCCAGTCCAGTGGCCGACAATGCCAATCCGGACGAGCGCCTGCGTAACAACCGTATTGAAGTCCGTGTGGTGAAGGTTGGGGCTGCGTCTGCTCCTGCTGCGGCCGTTGCGGTGCCAGTAGAGGCATCAGCGCCAGTGGACACGTCGGCTGGCGCTGATGCTGCGGCCTCACCGGCGGTGCCGGTGGCCGACTTGCCACCTGCCGATCTCGTGGTGTACCGCAACAGCTCCGCTGCTGTGGCCGCCGCCGCAAAGCGTGAAGCCGCGCGTCAGGCCGAGTGGGGCGCTGTGCCGTGCAAGGCTGAATCGTGGCCGCTGAAAGCACTGGCCAGCTTCCAGGCACCAGACAGCAAACGCGCCCAGACGCCTGCCGTTGAAACCGAGCTGGCCTGCCCTGGCGCGGTCGCCGCTTCTGCGGATGCCGCCCAGCCCCTGCGTGCCGAAAGTGAGCGCAAGGCAGTCACCGTCACTCTGCCAGCCGTTGCTGTGAAGCCGGTTGCCGAGCCCGCAAAACCAGTCGCTGATGGCGATCCACGCGTGCGTATCGTCGACAGTGTCGAGGCCAGCGGTGCCAACATCGATTTTGTGCAGGGGCAGAAGCCCGGCATGGAGTGGCTGTTCCCGGGTGAGAAGTACAATCCGCGTGCGCCAGCGACGCGTATTGCCATCAAGCATGCGCCGGGCCACAAAGTGGTGTTGACCAATGCAGCGGGCGACGTAATCAGTCCGCTCAATTTCGATGGCACATCCTACAACGCAGACCGGACGGTGGCCGTGAGTGTCTGGCGCGGTGTGCCCTTGGTCGAGGGGCGCAACCTCTTTACCGCCACCGTGACCAATGCTCGTGGTGATCAGGTCGGCCGCTTCACAGGGCTGGTGCATTACTCCAATACGCCGGTGCGTGCCGAGTTGGTGTCGGCGCAAAGCGTATTGGTGGCCGATGGCCGTTCACGTCCGGTTCTCGCCGTGCGCCTGCTCGACCGTGATGGCAAGCCGGTACGCGACGGCGTGACCGGCCCGCTCGAAATCCTGGCGCCCTATCAGAGCCAGCAGCAGGCCGAGTTCGAGCAGAAGCGCCAACTGGCCGGCCTCGACCGTTTCCAGCCGCAGTACCGCGTGCAGGGTGATGAGGGTATCGCCTATATCGAGCTCGCACCGACCACCGACTCCGGCATGGTACAAGCCAATTTCACCTTCCAGACGGGTCAGGATTCGACGCGTCGCCAGGAAATCCGTGCCTGGGTCGAGCCGCATGCGCGTGATTGGGTCGTGGTCGGTTTTGCGGAAGGCACCGTGGGCTACAACACGCTCAAGGACAATGTCCAGCCCTTGCTTGATCAGGGAATTGAAGAGGGTGGTTATGCCGATGGCCAGATCAGTCTGTATGCCAAGGGCCGTGTGCTGGGCAAGTGGCTGATGACCATGGCGTTCGACAGTGACAAGTCGGATCAGCGCGATCGCCAGCAAAGCCTGCTGGGCGTGATTGATCCGGGTCAGTACTACACCCTGTATGGTGATGGCACCGGCCAGCGTCAGGATGCCCCTAGTCAGGACAATCTGTATCTCAAGCTCGAGCGTGGCCAGTTCTATGCGCTGTTCGGCGACTACGAGACCGGCCTGAACCAGACCCAGCTCATGCGCTACAGCCGCACCCTCAATGGTATCAAGAGCGAAAAGGGCGATGGCCGGGTGCGCTTCAACGTGTTTGTCTCGGAGACGCCGCAGAACTATGCGCGTGATGAGCGTCAGGGTAATGGTACGTCAGGGCTTTATCGCCTGTCGCAAACGGGCATCGTGCTGAACAGCGAAAAAATCCGCATCGAAACGCGCGACCGCTTGCAGAGCCAGAACATCCTGCAAAGCCGTACGCTGATCCGCCATCTGGATTACGACATCGACTACCGTGCCGGCACGCTGTTTTTCCGTGAGCCGATTCCAAGCCGTGACACCAACTTCAATCCGATTTTCATTATTGCGGAATACGAAACCCTTGGTGTTGCCTCAGAGGAATTGAATGCCGGCGGGCGTGTCGCCCTGCATACCCTGGATGACCGCGTGGCGGTGGGTGTATCGGCAATCCGGGATGAAAACCAGCAGGGTGCGACCAGCCTGGCTGGTGTAGACGTCAAGGTGAAAGTGGGGCTCGACAGTGAGTTCCGTCTGGAGTTCGCCAGCAGTGATGGCCAGCAGGGTTTGTTGAGCCCGTCGGGTAGCGCTTTCATTGCCGAGTACGAGCATCACAGTGCTGCTTTTGACTTGCTGGCGTATGCCCGTCAGCAGGAAGAGGGGTTCGGCAAGGGCCAACAGAATGTGAGTGAGGCCGGGCAGCAGAAAATGGGCGTTGAAGTTCGTCGCCATCTGGATGCCAACTGGTCACTCAAGTCGCATCTGTATGCACAGGACAATCTGGTTAACGACAACAGCCGTATTGCCGGGATGGCCGGTGCCGAATACAAAAACAAGGATGGCGGCTTCAATTTTGGCGTGCAAAGTATCAACGATGAAGCCGGAAGTGGCGCGCTGGCAGGCCAGACTTTCCGTTCCGACCAGATCACGGCGGGCGCGAACCGGTATTTCTTCAATCGCAAGCTCGAGTTGAGCGCGCAAGGTGAAACGTCGCTTGGCACCAGCAGCGAAAGTGTGGACTTCCCGGATCGCTACACCTTGGGCGCGGGCTACATGATCAACGATCATGTTCGCATGCTCGCCGCACAGGAGTTCACCGAGGGCAGCAGCTTCGATACGACGACCAGTCGTGTGGGATTCCAGGTGGTGCCATGGAAGGGCGCGCGCCTCGACAGCACACTTAACCAGAGTCAGATGAGCGAGTACGGCCCGCGCACCTTCGGCCAGTTCGGTCTGACCCAGGCCGTGCTGCTGAACAGTCGCTGG
>JAUXNL010000296.1 GCA_030684415.1 Moraxellaceae bacterium
CCGAGGGGCACAAGCCGGCGCCACCCACGGTCTACCGTGCGCTGGAGTTCTTGCAGGAGCAGCGCCTGGTGCACCGCATCGCTTCGCGAAATGCCTTCATGGGTTGCAGCCATCCCGCTGCCAGCCATGCGGGCTATTTCCTGCTCTGCCAGTGCTGCGGCAATGCTGAGGAAATCGAAGACACGGCGCCACTGGCCAAAGCTTTGAATGCGGCGGCCAAAGCGGCCGCCTTCCAGGTGGAGTCGCAGACGTTGGAGCTGGCCGGTACCTGTCGCCATTGCCGGCACGAAGGCCACGCCCATGAGTGAGCGCCTGCTAACGCTGGAAGGCATTCATCTGGCCCGTGATGGCCGGCGCATTCTCGACAATGTGTCGTTGCGCGTGGGGGCCGGGGAGATTCACACGCTGATCGGGCCGAACGGCTCGGGCAAGACCTCGCTGGTGCGTGTTGCACTAGGGCTGATGACGCCCGACCAAGGTCGTCGCGAACTGAAGCCCGGCCTGCGCATCGGCTACATGCCGCAGCAGTTGGGCCTGAACGAAAGCCTGCCGTTAACGGCCGGGCGCTTCCTGCAACTGGCCCAAGCGCGGCTGTCGCCAACCGCGCTGGCCGACGCACTCGCTGCCGTTGGCGCCAGCCATGTGGCCGCCACGCCGCTGGCCCGGCTTTCCGGTGGCGAACTGCAACGCGTGTTACTGGCACGTGCCCTGCTCCGCCAGCCGGATTTGCTGGTGCTCGACGAGCCCGCACAAGGCGTGGACCTCACCGGGCAGGAGGAGCTTTACGGCCTGATCTCGCGCATGCGCGACGAGCGCGGCCTCGGCGTGCTCATGGTGTCGCATGACCTGCATCTGGTCATGGCCGCCACCGACCACGTGCTCTGCCTGAACCGGCATGTCTGCTGCGAGGGGCATCCGGAGTCAGTGGGCGCCCACCCCGAGTATTTGCGTCTGTTCGGCGCCCAAGGCGTAAAAGGCCTGGCCGTGTACAGCCACCATCACGATCACCACCACACGCCGCATGGCGATGTGTGCACACACGAGGGCCCGCATGAACATCATTGAGCTGTTCTGGCCCGCGCTTGTCGGTGGCTTGCTGGTGGCACTGGTCTGCGGGCCGCTGGGCTCGCTGCTGGTCTGGCGACGCCTGGCCTACTTCGGCGACAGTCTCTCGCATGCCGCCTTGCTCGGTGTGGGCCTGTCGCTGCTGCTGTCGATTCCCGGCTGGATCGGCATCAGCGCTGTGTGCCTCATCGTGGCCCTGCTGCTGACCCTGCTGCTGCGCCGCCCGGAACTGGCATCGGACACACTGCTCACCGTGCTGGCCACCACGTCGCTCAGCCTCGGCCTGATCGTGGTGAGTTTTGTTGACGGCCTGCGTGTTGATCTCATGGCCTATCTTTTCGGCGACTTGCTAACCCTCAGCGCCGCCGACCTGCCCGCATTGGCGCTGGGGGCCGCCGGCTTGCTCGCGGTGGTCGCCTGGCAATGGCGAGGACTGGTCTCTGCCGCCGTGAACGAAGAGCTGGCCGCGGTGGACGGCATTCCGGTCCAGCGTCTGCGCCTGCTGCTGCTGGTGTTGTTGGCGCTACTGGTGACGGCCGCCATGAAGGTAGTGGGCGTGCTGCTCATCACCGCGCTGCTGGTCATTCCGGCTGCCGCGGCCCGCCGCTTTGCCCGCAGCCCCGAGCAGATGGCCATCGGCGCCAGCCTGACCGGTGCCGTGGCGGTGGTGGCCGGGCTCGCCGGCAGCCTGCGCTGGGATCTGCCACTCGGCCCCGCCATTGTGGTCTCTGCCGCGCTGATGTTCGTTTTTGCAACGCTTGTCACATCCCCCACTTGGACAAAACAGGGCTGACGTCCTACTTTTCAGGAACGCGCGGCACGGGAATGTGCCGCCTGCCGGCCCCGTCGCGACGCCTTTGCAGGCTCGCCCGCCCCGGCCACCGGCACTGACCGGACATCCCCCACAGACTGCACGGGAGCAGACCGGGGCGGCGACTCCACGGCGCGAGAGCCCGTCATCATGCCCATGCAACGTCTGCCGCAGGTGCTGGAATGCGCCCGCGAGGAAGAAGCCCGGAGCGGCCGTCTCGCTGCACGCCTGCAGCAGTGTCTTGAAGGCCTGCCCTTGCTCACCGGACTTGAAGCCGCCGAGCGTGCCGACCACCTG
>JAUXNL010000582.1 GCA_030684415.1 Moraxellaceae bacterium
ATGTTCAAGGCCCGGGGAGCCCCCAAGACCGACGCCGAAATTGAGGCGGCTCTCCAGCAGGATGCCCGGAGGAAGTGGCGTGATAGCGATTGATACCAATGTACTTGTGCGCCTCCTGACCGGGGACAACCCTGCCCAATACAAAGCCAGCCACAAGCTCTTTGCTTCAGAACAGATATTCATCCCGGATACCGTGGTGCTCGAAACCGCCTGGGTGCTCAGGGCGGCCTACGACCTTGAGCCTGCTGCCATCTGCGAAGCGTTCCGCAGCGTCTTTGGCCTTGCGAACGTAAGCCTCGCCAATGGTCAGTTGGTGGCTCAGGCCATTGCTTGGCACGAAGCCGGACTGGACTTTGCCGATGCCTTTCATCTGGCGCTGAGCCAAGACCACGAATCGCTCAAGACCTTCGATGCCGATTTCATCAAGCGTGCGAAGGTATCAAGCGACTGCCGCGTTGAGAGGCCATGACGACGTTGTAGAAAAACCGGCTCCGCATCTTGCGCGGCCAGCGATATCTCCCGGCTTTTCTGTTGCGCCTGTCATGGCCTTATTCAAATACATCGACACCGGCGCACGGTTTCCGGTCATTCAATGCTGAACCCATTAGCTGATTTTTTACGGCGTAAAACTGCCCGGCAATGCCTCAACGCACAGGAGCGGCACGCGTGCCGACCTTAAAAAGCAGTTGTTGTGCGCCTGGAACAAAGTGCGCAACAACTGCTCGGCCTGCATCGGCATCTGCCCGACGCAGGCGATTGTTGCGCCCTATCAGCCCGATGTACGCAAATGCATTTCATGGCTGACCATCGAATATGAAGGGGATGATTCCGGAGCCGCTGCGCGCGTCATACCGGCAGTCGCTCAGCTGTCTGTGTCCGGCAGGCCAGGTGCCCGGCTGCGGCGGCGGAACAGCGCGGGCGCCTCGCCGCTAAACCGCTTGAAGGCGCGCGAAAAGCTGGTGGCGTCGCCGAATCCTGCGCATTGGGCAATCTCGGCAACGGTCTTGCCGGTGTCCAGCAGCAGCCGCTCGGCATGCGTGAGGCCGATTTCTGCCTGCAACTGCGGCAGCGTGGTGCCCTCGGCCTTGAGGCGCCGGCTCAGTGTGCGCGGCGACATGCGCAGGGCGGCCGCCAGCTGCGCCGCATCGAGCGGCTTGCCCTGCTGCAGCGCTTCCTGCAGCAAATGCCTGAGCTGTTCGGTGGTGGGGCGGCTGTTGCGGCCCAGCAGGCGCTGCTGCTCCAGCGTGGCCTGCATCAGCAGGCGCGAGCTGCGGCTCGGGGCCAGCAAGGGGATGTCGAGGTCGCGTGTTTGCAGCACGATCTGGTTCACGCGGCGGTTGAAGAAAAAGGCGGCGCCCAGTGCCGCCTCGTAGGCCGCTGGATCGCCCTGCGGACCATGCTGGTAATGCACCTGTACGGCGTGTGGTGCACGGCAGAGGAAGGGCGCGGTCTTGAGGAAGGTGGCCACAACGCTTTCGGTCAGCAGTGCGTTGGCCGGACCAAAGTCATGCAGGCGTTCAAACAGCAGATGGCAGGTCGGGCCACGATCGCGGCGGCGGATGGCAAACGCCGGCATCACCAGCGGTGCATATTGCAGGGCGCCGTCCAGGGCGTCGCCCAGCGTGGCCGAGGTCAGCGCCAGCACGCCGACCGGGCCATGGATGGTCAGCGGGAAATGCGCCATGAACTGCACCAGGGGCGGTGAGTCCGACGCGCAATTCGTGAGAAAGAACTCCAGCAACTGGCGTAATTGCTGCCCGTTGATGGTTTGACCCAGGCGGCCGGCCAGCGTGGGATGCAGCCCGCAGAAGTGGTAGA
>JAUXNL010000585.1 GCA_030684415.1 Moraxellaceae bacterium
AGCAGCGTGAAGATGATGAACAGCATCAGCGGCACATTCGCCGTAATGGAATCCGTGCCCTTGCTGGACTCTGCCGCCGTGCCCGCCATTTCGATGCGATAACCGGGCTCCAGTGTCTTGCGCATCTCGGCGAGCGCCGCATCGAGGCGTAGCGAAACCGTTGTGCCCTGCACACCATCGCGCACATCACCTTGCACGGTAATGGCGAAATCGCGGTTCTGACGCCAGATCACGCCGGGCTCCCAGACAAACTCTGGCCGGGCGACTTGCGAAATCGGAATCGACGCGCCATTGGCCGTGGGCAAATACGCGCCGGTGAGTGCCGTCATGGTGCTGCGTTCTTCTTCCGGCTGACGCAGCATGATGCTGATCTGCTTGTTGTCTTCGCGGTACTGCGCAATCGGCAGCCCGGACAAAATCGTCTGGCCAGCGGTCGCCACGGCGCCCGTGGTCACCCCCAGTGCTCGTGCACGGCTCTGGTCGATATCCAGACGTAGCGCTTTTATCTGCTCCGCCCAGTTGTCGTTCACGCCATGCATGTCCGTGTCGGCTTTCATCAAGGCCTTCACTTTATCCGCCAGTGCGCGCACTTGCTCCGGATCAGAGCCCAGCACGCGGAACATGACCGGATACGGCACGGGTGGGCCGTTCGGCAGCAAGCGCACACGCGCACGCAATTCCGGGAATTCCGCCATCAGCACATCCGGCAAGCTTTTGCGGATGCGCTCACGCGCGTCGATATCCGGCGGCACGATGATCAGCTGCGCCACATTGTTCTGCGGCAGAATCTGATCGAGCGACAAATAGAATCGCGGCGCGCCCTGCCCAACGAAAGAGGTGACGCTGCCAATGTCATCCAGGGTCAGCAGCTTCTTTTCCACCTTGACAGCCATGGCTTCGGTATTGGCAAACGATGAGCCTTCCGGCAGCCACAAATCCACCAGGATTTCCGGACGATTGGAATCGGGGAAAAACTGCTTTTCCACCAACTGCATGCCGGCAATGCCCAGCATCATGGCGCCCGCTGTTGCCCCCAGCGTTATCCAGCGATGCTCAACGCACCAGTCCACAAGACGGCGGGTTTTTTCGTAAAAAGGCGAGTCGAAAACTTCGTGCACTTCGCCGGGCGCCGCTGGGTGTTCGCGTAACAACCGATGCCCGAGAAACGGCACGAAATACACCGATACCAGCCAAGACACCAGCAAGGCCGTCGTGGTCACGGCAAAAATCGCGAAGGTGTATTCACCCACGGCTGATTTAGCTAGGCCGATCGGCAAAAAGCCGGCGGCGGTAATCAGCGTACCGGTCAGCATGGGCATGGCGGTGGCCGTGTAGGCGTAGGTGCTGGCTTTGAGCCGGTCGTAGCCTTCTTCGAGTTTGCGCACCATCATTTCCACCATGATGATGGCGTCGTCGACCAGCAGACCGAGCGCAATAATGAGCGAGCCCAGCGAAATCTTGTGCAGGTCGATGCCCCAGCGCTCCATCACCAGAAACGTGATGGCGAGCACCGAGGGAATGGAAAGCGCCACCACCAGCCCCGGGCGCATGTCGATCCGCAACGGATTCTTGTGCAAACCCAGCGCCAGAAAACTGACCAACAACACAATGATCAAAGCCTCGGCGAGCACGCGCAAAAATTCGTGCACCGACTGACTGACCGCTTTGGGCTGGTCCTGTATCTGCATCAGCTCGATACCGGCGGGTAGCGATTCGCGCAAGCGGGCACTGGCGGCAGTGAGATTTTCGCCGAGCGCGATGATGTCGCCGCCTTTGGCCATGGAAATGCCAAGACCGATGACTTCGTGGCCATTGAAGCGCAGCTTGGGGGCTGGCGGGTCTTGATAGCCGCGCGAAATGGTCGCGATATCGCCCAAGCGGAACGTGCGCCCGCTGAAACGCAGCGGCAACGCACGCAAATCTTCCACCGCATCAAACTGGCCTTCAATACGGATCTGGATATCGTCACCCGGTGTACGCAACACCCCCGCAAATTCGATGGCGTTCTGACCATTGATGGCGGCAATCACTTCACGCAAATCAATCCCCATGCGCGCCAGCTTCTGCTGCGACACTTCGATGAACAGCCGCTCTTCCTGCACACCGTATTGTTCGACCTTGGCTACGCCGGGCACATGCAGCAATTCCTGACGCACGAGATCCGCGTAATCTTTCAGCTCGGCATAGGAGTAGCCATCGGCCGAAAGCGCATAAATCACGCCGAACACGTCGCCAAATTCGTCGTTATAAAACGGCCCTTGCACGCCTGAAGGCAATTGCCCACGCATATCGCCCATTTTCTTGCGCACCGTGTACCAGATGCCGGGAATGTCTTGTGGCGGCGCGGAATCTTTTATCTCGATGAAAATCGTGGTTTCGCCGGGCTTGGAGTAGCTGCGGATCTTGTCGATATAAGGGACTTCCTGAAGCGTTTTCTCCAGGTGGTCGGTGACCTGCTCGGACATCTGCATGGCCGTGGCGCCGGGCCAAAAGGCACGCACGACCATGGCACGGAAAGTAAAGGGCGGATCTTCGTCCTGGCCCAGCTGGAAATACGCACCGATACCGGCCAGCAACAACACGATCAGCAAATACATCGTGATGGCCGGGTTTTCGATAGCGATGCGCGAAAGGTTGAAACGGTCGGCGTTAAACTGGCTCATGTCGGGCTCCTGCTTAACGTGCCGTGTACGGGCGAACTTTCTGGCCCTCGGCCAGCACGTGCACGCCTGCTGTCACGACCCGTGCACCTATGGGCAAGCCCGCGACCATCACGTCATTGCCATCGATGCCGGCGAGTACGACGGGGTGTGCTTTTACGGTTTCTGTTTTTTCGTCAAAGACCCAGACACGTGTGCTCTGGCCTTCACCCAGCAGTGCGGTTGTGGGCAGCCGTGCGCCTTTTCCCATTGATGGCACGCGCAGATTCACCGATGCCGACTGCCCTAGCGCGAGCATGTTTGCCGGTGCTTGCACGCTGTAGCGTGCGCGGAAGGTACGCGTCACCGGATCGGCGGCGGCTGATAATTCCCGCAGGGTGGCGGGATATTTTTTGCCCGGCTGCGCCCAGAGCGTTACTTCCGCCGTCGCCATACGCGCCAGCGCCGTGCGGTCTTCCGGAAACTCCACTTCAATTTCGCGCACACCATCTTGCGCCAAACGAATCACCGGCTGGCCGGTACCCACGACTTCGCCGGCATCGGCAAGCACTTCCACCACCACCCCATCGGCATCGGCACGCAGAATCGTGTCTTCCAGACGATTTCCTTCCAGCGCCTGGCCGCTAGTGGCTTGCTGCATGGCGGCTTCGGCGGCGGTCAGCTCGACACGACGCCGCTCCAGATCGGTGGCCGACACATAGCCTTTCTGCGAGAGCTCTTCATAACGCCGCAATTCGGCACGTGCATTATCGAGCTGCGCTTGAGCGGCCGCCTGCTGTGCTTTTGCGGCTTGGCCAGCAAGTTGGAAATCGCGCGCATCCAGTCGGGCAAGCTCATCGCCACGACGCACGCGCTGGCCCGCTTCCACTCGCCGCGTCAGGATTTTGCCGCCCACGCGAAAGCCCAAACGCGATTCCACCCGCGCACGGACTTCACCCGCCAGCTGCACAACGGGGCTGACATTGCTTTCGCCAATCGTGGTCAGCCGGACCGGTCGCACCGGCGCTTCTTTGGCTTTGTCATCACCACAGGCCGTGAGCAGAAGAGACAGCGCGATCAGCGACACAACCACAGGTTTTTTGTTTTTCATGACAGAGCACTCTCAAGAGTCGGCAGGCACAACAAGGGGCGAGACAAGAAGCGTAGAAGCCGCTGCAGGGCTTGGCACCTGCAACTGGCCGTCAAACAGGATCACCACCACATCATCAATCATCGAACCCAGCGCCTGTGGATCGCAGCGATACGGCGCCAGTTGGTCACGCAAAACGCCGGGAATGGCCAGCATGCGCATCAAGCCCATCACCAGCGCATGACGTGCGGCAGGCGCCACGCGCCGCAAGCGTCCTTGCGCCTGGGCTTGCGCGAACAGGGTGTCCATGCGGCGGATATAAGGGTCCACGTAACGGGTACGCAGGTACTGGCCGCGCTCGTTGTCGCCCTCTCCTTCGCGGAACATGAAGGCGATAGCATCCGGGCGTGTCGCCATCAGGCGCAGGGCTTCGCGCAGATTGCTGCGCAGCGCCTGCCCAAGATCCTGGCCGGTGGTGAGCGTTTCCAGCAGCGTCACCAGCTCGGCAAGCAGCGGTGCGAAAACGCTGTCCGCGGCCTCCTCCCAGAGCTGCTGCTTGCTACCAAAGTGATGCGACAGCAGGCTGTCACTGACGCCGCATTCGGCGGCGAGCTGACGCAACGTCACGCTCTCGAAGCCATCGCGGGCAAAGGCCGTGAACGCACGGCGCACCAGTTCCTCGCGCGCCATCGGCGCCGTGTCACGGCCGGGTCGGCCGCGGCGGCGCAGGGGAGGAGTACCGGGATCGGGGAATTTATTGGTCATGCGCCCAATTAAACAGGCGGGTTTGTTTGAATGTCAGGAGGCAGTCGTCTGTTTCTTTCGCCGCTCGTCTGGCGATGAGCGGCGCCACACCACCTATCAAGCTCTGTCGCTACTGCGCCGGATGGCGGGCGGCGACATCGCCCATGG
>JAUXNL010000589.1 GCA_030684415.1 Moraxellaceae bacterium
CGGCTTGGGCTTCCCGCTTTGCGACACCGAAGGCCGCTGGATCGAGGCCGATTTTGGTGATCTCACCATTGTGTCGCTGTATCTGCCCTCCGGTTCGGCAAGTGAGGTGGCGCAGGCCCGCAAAGACGAGTTTCTGGGCAAGCTGATGCCCCTCATGCGCGAATGGCGGAAGGCCGGCCGGAAAATGATCATCTGCGGCGACTGGAATATCGCGCACAAGGAAATCGACTTGAAGAACTGGAAGGGCAACCTGAAGAACTCAGGCTTTCTGCCCCACGAGCGGGCCTGGCTGACTACCCTGTTTGACGACGTGGGCTATGTCGATGCGTTTCGCGTCGTGAATCAGGAGGCAGACCAGTACACCTGGTGGTCTAACCGCGGTCAGGCGCGTGCCAAGAACGTGGGTTGGCGGATTGATTACCAGATTGTCTCGCCCGAACTGCGCGATTCAGTCCGGACAACGGCGGTTTACAAGGAAAGCTGGTTTTCTGACCACGCTCCACTGACAATCGACTATGCGTTTTGACTCCATCTGTGTGCATGCAGAATGCGCTGTTCCGCTATTGAAGGGCGATGCACCACGCTGCTAGCGTGGCCCCGTTCATCATTTCACCAAGGTGCCATCATGAAAAAACACATACTGATTTCCCTGCTCGCGGCGTCTGTCATGACACTTTCTGCCTGTAGCGCCAAAGCGCCGCCCTCGTTTGGTGAGCAAATGCAGGCCCATAGCAAAGAAAAGGCCGCGCTGGCCAAGCAGTGGCAGGCCGCTGATTCCAAACGTGAAAAAGGCCAGGCGCTCCTCGCCAAGGGTCAGAAAAACCTGACCAAGGCGCAGAAAGCCATGAATCAGGCCAATCTCGATATCAAGAATGGTCAAACCATGATTGCCGAAGGCGAAGCGGCCATGCGCGCGTCTGAAGAGGCGGTCCGTGCATTGCGTGAAGTGGTGATCGAAATCCCGACCACGCCGCTGACTGTGCCGGCACCTGCGGCCCCATGAGTCGGGGAGCGCCGGATGCGGCTACCGTCGCACGCTGGAGGGAAGACATTGTCTTTACCGAAAGCGTGCGCGGTTGCTCCTTCAATTTTCACACCACCTGGGGCATTTTTTCGCCCCGGGCGGTAGATGAAGGTTCACGTCTGCTGCTCGATCATCTGGAGATAAATCCTGCGGATGATTGTCTGGATGTCGGCTGTGGTTATGGTGTGCTCGGCATGACCATGGCGAAGCTTGCTCCGGCAGGTAAAACCATTCTCATCGACAAGGATTTTGTAGCCGTGGACTACGCGCGTCGTAATTGCGAGCGTAATAGTCTGGGCAATACGGAAACCTTTCTCAGCAATGGCTTCAACCAGATTCCACCGGATCAGAAGTTCGATCTGATTGTGTCCAATCTGCCGGCCAAGGTTGGTAACGAACAGCATTATCTTTACTTGTTTGACGCCCATGCCCGCTTGCGGCCGGGCGGCCGCTTTGTTGTTGTCACCATCAATGGGCTGCGCGACTTCATCAGCCGTACGTTCAAAGAAGTGTTCGGTAATTACGACAAGCTCAAGCAAGGCAAGACGTACACTGTGGCTCAAGCCATTCGTGAGTAAGTGCGCCGGTTTCGTTTTGGCAAAAAGCCCGCCTGTTCCGGCGGGCTTTTTCATTCTCGCGTTAGCCAAAACCGTTCGGGCGTAGCCCTTCGACAAGCTCAGGGCTGGCCGCGAGACTCAAACGCTTGAGTGATTGATTCAGCGTGAAGTGATTCCGGACATGTGCCGGAATCGCAGTCTGAAAAAGCCCGGGATGGGCGTTTTCAGCAGGCTGTCAAGGCAGCTCACCGTCCAGCACTTTCAGGAAAACATCGGGCTCCGGGCGCAGGCGATAATTGTCAGTGAGGTCGCGCCAGACGATTTTGCCTCCTTCGGTGAGGATGACGGTCGGCATGGGGGCGGCGCTGTCGTAGCCCAGTGCTTGCAGCCCCATCGGCAGACCTGTTTCATCGACAATGCCGAGTGCGCGAGCGAGATCGTTATTGCTGTCTTGCAGGAAGGTCATGGGGGCTGAAACGGACGTTGCCAGACGCGCAGAAGCGCTGGCGGACTGCGGGCTGATCATCAGCACCTTTACGCCGCGCTTTTCCAGTTCGCGGTAGTGCGCCGCCAACTCACGTACTTGCGCCACACACACCGGGCACCAGTTGCCGCGATAGAAAAGCCAGAGCGTGCGGCCGGCAAAAAATTCCGTCGTGGTCACGGTACGGCCTTCTGTTGTGCGCAGGTTCAGCGCCGGCATGACGGCGCCTGTCGCCAGACGGTTGCTTTCGCGATCGGCAAAGCGCGAATACCACTGGATGTACAACTGCGGCCCGAGAAAGCCACACAGACCAATCAGCAGGAGTGCAGACTCATATCCCGCTGCCGATGTGTTCAGCACGGAAAGACCGATGACGCCGCCCAGCATCAGCCACCAAGGGTGTGCGCTGGTGCGTGCGGGCTTGGCGATGAACAGCCAGCCAAAAAACAATGCAGGCACTGCCGCGGCGGCGAGTACGGCCCAGCCGTTGCGGTCACCGGTTTGTGCCAGCCAGACACCATAAGCACTGCTGATAAAAACCAGTGCCACAAACGCGCTGATAAAAAGGGGCTTCAGGTATTTCATCGTGATGATTCCATTCTGAGCTGCCGGGTGGGGCATCACGTCGATGCTGGATAGCCCGAAACTTTGTTGATGCCTCCGATGGTAGTGAGTGGGCCCATGGATGGCCAACTGAAATCCTCGGGAGGCACAGGCGCTGTGCGCACGGTGTTAGCCGCTTGCTGAAAAGCACCCTTGCGTGTACTTACCTGCCCTTCGGCAGTCTCAGGACGAACAGAAGATCAATAACTTACCGCTAAAAAATCCGTTCGTGCTGAGCCTGTCGAAGCATGATCAGCATTATTTCTCAGCAAGCGGCTAGTCGTCTTGGCGCGGCGGCAAAACCATCAATAAGCCATGCTGAGGCGGCGCTTCGATGGCTAACGAAAACGCCCCGCCACAAGCTCCGCCCAAGCGTTGCGCAATAAAATCAACTCACGCGCAGTCCGCCAACACTTTCCCGGCGCAAGCCGCACACTGCCGCACCGACCAGGCCCGCCGCCCTTCGCGCCATCAGCATAAATCAGCGTGCGACGAGCAAGCCGGCAAACCAGGTCACGATGAAGCGCGGGGAAATGCGCACCAGAAACGGCAGGGGTTTGTTCATGAGGCCGGTTACGATCATGCGGCGCCCGCTGTTCAGTGCCTTCATGCCGCTGCGTGCCACGGTGTCGGCACTGTCCATGATTTTGGCCGCGAAGGTGCCGCGGTTACCGGCAACATCGTGGAAGGCGGTTTCCGTGGCGCCCGGGCAGACGGCGGTGACCTTGATGCCGTTGCGGCCTTCTTCGGCGGCCAGCGCTTCGGAAAACAGCAGCACATAGGATTTGGTGGCGCCATAAACGGCGAAGCGTGGGCAGGCCTGGAAGGCGGCCACAGAGGCAATGTTCATGATGCGCCCGCCTTTGCGCGCGCGCATGGACGGCAGCACGGCATGGCAAAGCTCGGTCAGCGTGACCATGTTCAACTGCATCATGCCTTGCACCCGGTCGAGTGGCATGTCGGCAAAGCGGTCGTTGATGCCGAAGCCGGCATTGTTGATCAGCGTGTCCACCACAAAGCCGCGCTGGCCGACCTCTGCCATCAGTGCGGCGGCGGAGCCGGGCTTTTCCAGGTCCAGCCCGATCACTTCCACTTTCACGCCATGGGCGGTACTGAGTTCGCTGGCCAGTGCGGCCAGCTTTTCCTGGCGTCGGGCGACCAGCACCAGCACCTGCTTTTCTTCGGCCGCGAGCTGGCGGGCAAGGGCTTCGCCAATGCCACTGGAGGCACCGGTAATCAGGGTGACGGGAATCGGGGTGCTCATGAGTGGCTCCTCTGCGGCAGGACGGCGGCGTGCCATCTGATGAACGGCACGGTAATTCAATAGTTCGATACTTGTCAAACTATCAATCTGTTCTGCTAGGATGGCGACCATTGCGGAAATGGCTTGAACAAGTGGCCGTTCACCGGCAATAACAGGCAGCGCACCCACAACACCGGTGCTGGGCAACGAGGAGGGCGGAGAATGAACATTCTGGTGGTCGGTGCGGGAGCGGTGGGTCAGGTTTATGCCCGGTATCTGGGCGAGGCGGGTCACGCCATCACCTTCTTCGTGAAGGCGCGGCATGCCGCGGCGCTGGCAGACGGTCTGGCGCTGCACAAGCTCGGGCATTTGCGCCGGCAGTCCGAGGTGTGGCGCGACTATGCCGTGGTCAGCGACATTGCCGACATCGCGGCAGGGCAGTGGGATCAGGTCTGGCTGTGCATGGCATCGGACGCCCTGCGCTCGCCACTCTCGCAGCAGGTGCTGGCCGCCGTTGGCGCGGCGGCCGTGGTCTGCCTGCAGCCGGGCCCGGAAGACGCCGACTGGGTGCGACAGCAGTTGCCGGCAACGGCGACGCTGGTGCAGGGGCTGATCACCTTCATCAGTTATCAGTCGCCGCTGCCGGAGAGGGAAGGGCCGGAGGGCATGGCGTACTTTGTGTCGCCGTTGGCGCCGGGCCTTTTCAGCGGCCCGCGCGCAGCGGTGCAACGGGTGGTCGAGGCCTTGAAGGCCGGTGGCATGAGCGCGCGCGAAGTGGCTGATCTCGGGGGCGCAGGGGCGGGCGCCGAGGCGGTGATGATTCCGTTGATTGCCGCGCTGGAGCAGCACAACTGGAAGCTGGGCGGGTTTGGTGGCAGTGCGCAGCTTGCTCTTGGCCGTGCCGCCGGTGAGGAAGCGCTCGCTGTTCTAGCGCGCGACCGCGGTGCGAAAGTGGCGCTGGAGCGGCTGATCCTGAATCCCTTGGCCAGTCGTGCGCTGCTCATGCTGGCGCCGCGTGTGCTCCCGCTGGAGCTGGAGCCCTATCTCGAATACCACTTCACCAAAGTCGGTCGGCAGACGCGCGACATGCTCGACAGCTATATCCGTCTGGGCTACCAGCATGGCTTGCCGACGACGCAGCTCGAAGCCCTGCGCGGCGGGCTCGACGGCTAACCGTTTGCTGAAAATTGCTTTTCAGCAAGCGGCTTCTCGGCCAAGGATGGTCGGGTCGCTAATCAATCACACCAAGGTGACTGATTAAGCCTTGAGTGATTCCGGACATGTGCCGGATCGCAGGCTGAAAAAGCCCGGGATG
>JAUXNL010000591.1 GCA_030684415.1 Moraxellaceae bacterium
CGGCTTGGGAGATCACCGCCTGACGCTTTTCCTTGAGCAGCTCGATCAGGCGCTGCTGCTCTGCGATCAACGCGTCGATGCGGGCGGTTTCGTGGTCAAGAAAGCGGGCGATTTGGGTTTGTTCGGCCCTAGCCGGGGCAAAGAATCTCACAGAGCTAATAAGCTCTTGATTCAGCAAAGTCGCGCCGTAGATATTCTCTCTGCCATACCTTGGAATAAATTCCGGGGCAGCATATTTCCAGTACTCAAGATCAAGTGGCCCGCAAGGGAGGAAGCCTGCTATCGCCTCATTTGTATAAGAGTCAATTGTTAGAAAGGCGACCTTTCCAACAGACAGCTTGAACGAAAAGAGCATGCTTCCAGCCGGAACAACTGTCGCGCCTTTATCTTGAACCGCAAGGTGGCTGATTTTTGACTTCGTATCCTCGACGGACACCTGCGTCATGTCTGCAATCGTGACCCAAGGCAAATCACCGTCGTAGTACTCGTCCTTGCCTGATGGTGGCGTCCAGCCAACCACGAATGGGATATCCCTCGCGATCTTCCTATCCACCCAATGTGCAGGGACTTCTGGCAACCAATCAAAACCAGATGGTTTGTATTCTGGATAGGCAAGGAACGTCATGCCGACAGCCCCTCAATCATCTGCTTGATGCGGTCGGTGCAGGTTTTCAGATCGCGGTCGATCTCTTCCAGCAGGCGCGGTGGCTGGAACACATAGAAGTGACGGTTGAAGGGAATCTCGAAGCCGACCACGCCGACTTCGCCGTCCTGCGCATCGCGCTTGCTCTCGTCGATCCAGGCATCCGGCACATGGGGTTTCACTTCGCGCTCGAAGTAGTCGACCACCGACTCGCCCAGCGGCACGTTCTCGTTGTCGCGCAGGCCGGCATCAGCTTCCGGCTGGCCCTTGATGGTGCAGATGTCCGCCTCGGGGTCGCGCTCGCTCAGGGCGCTCAGGATGGCCTTCAGCTCCAGCGTGCTGGGGGAGACGTTATGGGCGCTGAGCGTCTTTTTCAGCAGCTTGCTGAACTGCTCGCGGTTACGGTGCAGCACGCTGGCATCCATGGCCTGAAGGGCTTCGATCAGGCGCTGCCGTGCCGGGGCCTCCAGCTTCTCGATGGCTTTTTCTTCCAGCACTTTTTCGATGCGCTCCGGGCTTGCCTGGAAGTTCAGGCGCAGTGGCCGCTCGACGGTAATGCGCCGGTAGCCGAAGGCCTCGACGGGGAATATTTTGCTCTGGGGCGTTTCCTCGAAGCGGCCATACAGGCGCACCAGCGCGTCGATCTGTTCTTCGGTGAGGTACTGGCGCTTGCTGCCCAGCGATTTGCGCATCTTGGCAAAGTGCTGGCTGCCGTCGATCAATTGCACTTTGCCCCGGCGCGCGGCGGCTTTGTGGTTGCTGAGAATCCACACATAGGTGGCGATGCCGGTGTTGTAGAACATGTCGGTGGGCAGGGCGATGATGGCCTCAACCAGATCGTTCTGCAGCAGGTAGCGGCGAATCTCCGACTCGCCCGAACCGGCGCCGCCGGTAAACAGCGGTGAGCCGTTGAGGATGATGCCGATGCGCGAGCCGGTCGCTCCCGGCGTCTTGCCTCCCGCGACGACCGAAGGACGTGTAGAGCCACTGGCACGCTCCTGTGCGGCGCCTTCATGCGGGTCACGCATCTTGCTGACCAAGTGCAGCAGGAACAGCAGCGAGCCATCGGACACCCGCGGTAAGCCCGGCCCGAAGCGGCCGTTGAAGCCCTTTTCGGTGTGCTCGTCGGTGATCTGCTTCTGCACCTTTTTCCATTCCACACCAAATGGCGGGTTGCTGAGCATGAAGTCGAAGCGGTGCTCGGGGCCGGTCAGTTGGTCGTTCGACAGGGTGTTGCCCAGCTTGATGTTAGTGACGTCCTGACCCTTGATCAGCATGTCCGCCTTGCAGATGGCGTAGGACTCGGGGTTGAGCTCCTGGCCATGCAACGAGACGGTGACTTTCTGGCTGATGGACTGGATGTACTCATCGCCCTCGGAGAGAAAGCCGCCGGTGCCAGCAGTGGGGTCGTAAATGGTGACGATGCTGTTGGGCTTGAGCTTGTTGTCTTGCCCGGTGATCACCAGCGAGGTGGTCAAGTGCACGATATCGCGCGGGGTGAAATGCTCCCCGGCGGTTTCGTTGGAGCTTTCCGCGAACTTGCGGATCAGCTCTTCAAAGATGATGCCCATGCCGAAGTTGCTGATGTGCGCCGGACTCAGGTCAGTGGCGGCAAAGCGCTGCACCACCTGATACAGCAGGTTGGCGGCGGCGAGCTGCTGCACGAAGTCTTCAAAGTGGAAGTGCTCGAAGATCTCGCGGGCATCCTTGCTGAAGGACTGCACATAACTCATCAGGTCGGCGGCGGTCTGGGTATCGGACAGCGTGCCCAGCGTGAGCTTGGAGGCATTGAAGAACTGCTGGCCTGCCGCCCGCAGCAATAGGCGCTCGCGCACCAGATCAGGCCGCCCTTCCTGCGCATGGGCCTCACGGATTACCGCTTCCTTGGTGGGCTCCAGCACGCACTCCATCCGCCGCAGCAGGGTAAACGGCAGGATGATGCGGCCGTACTGGGACTGCTTGAAGTCGCCGCGCAGCAGGTCGGCAATCGACCAGAGAAAGGCGGCCGTCTGGGAATGGTTTTCCGCGTTCACGCAACAGCTCCTTGGAAAAGCATGCAAAGGCGCGAGTCTAGCTTAACCGCTGGCTGAAAAAGCCCGGGATGGGCGTTTTTCAGCCAGCGATTAAATGCGTGCAGAGAAAAACCAGCGCTCAGAACGCTCAATCCAACGGTTTGGAGCTTGTGCGCTACCCGGCGCGGCGGGTTGCTGGGGATGCTTGTGGGGGGGCCGGGGGAGTGCCCCGTCAGTGCCCCAGAGAGAAGTTGCGCGCATAAAAAAACGGCCTGCATTGCTGCAGGCCGTTTTGATGTTGGTGGGTCGTCCGCGACTTGAACGCGGGACCAACGGAGTAAAAGTCCGCTGCTCTACCGACTGAGCTAACGACCCGTCTTCTGCCGGAGACCAGCGGAAGAGCCGCGCATTCTACGGATTTAGCCTTCGGAATCAAGGGTGAGCGTGGCTTTTGCGCCGAGGAGGCTCAGATGCCGTAATACGCGAACGGTGCCCAGAAGTTGGGGTGCCGGTTTTCGGCGCCGAACTCGCCGCGCACAAAGCGCCGCTTCATGTCCACCATGGCGTCTTCGTAGCTCATGCCGCCTTTGCTCACCAGGGTGTAGAGCCCGGCCATGAACTGCATGGTGGCGGCGTCGGAGATGGCCCAGAGCGACACCGACATGCCGTTGGCGCCGGCCTGCAGGAAGGCGCGGGTCAGGCCGCCGACGCCTTCGCCGGCGTAAATCTTGCCGAGGCCGGTTTCGCAGGCGGACAGGGCGACAAAGTCGGCTTGCAGCTTGAGGTTGAGGATTTCGCCGGCAGTGAGGTAGCCGTCTTCGCCGCCGGTCTCGTTCAGCGGCAGCGTCATCACGATGGTGGAGAGCTCGGGCAGGGTCGGCAGCACCATGCCGTGGGTGGCCAGGTGCAGCACTTTGTATTGCGCCAGCTCGCCGCTTTTCGACATGGCTTTCAGGCGGTTTTCCGTGAAGTCTTCGCCGTAATAGGCGCTGATGCCGGGCACGATCGACTGCAGTGCGGCGACTTCGCGCAGGGTGCCGGGCAGGTACGACCACGAGGTGCCGGTCACGCCGAGCGCGGCGTAGTTCTGCCGCTGTGAGCGGCCGGTGCGCAGGTTGTCGAGCACGCTGCGCTGCACGGTGCGGAAGGCGGCTTCGTCGCGCACGGGGGTAACGCCGGGGGTGGTGTAGGGCGCGTACAGGGCGCCGCCGAAGGCGAGCATGGGTTTGCGGTTGGCCGGGTACTGGCGGGCGGCGATGGCGCGCCAGACCGTCATCGACGGGGTGTAGCGCACGGCGTAGCGCTCGACGAGGTAGCGGCCGTTGCTGTCCATCAGCGCTTCAAACGGCACAAAGCTCAAGTATTCGTCGGCGGAGATCACCAGCCGGGTCTTGCCGGCGAGCAGCGGCTCGAGCTTGGCGAACAGGAGTTGGTAATAGGTTTTGAGCAGATCGTCGCGCACGGCGCCCAGCGTGCCGGACGTGCCTTTGGCGTCTTGCATGACTTCGCGCAGCAGGGAAATCACGTGGCCGACATCGTCCATGCCACGGGCGGCGAAGGGATTGAACGGGCCGGCGCCGCTGCTGTCGGGCTTGCGCATGGCGATGCCGTAGGTGCGGGCGAAGCGGCGTTGCAGGGTGGCCAGAAAGTTGAGGTCTTCGGTGTAGACGGCTTTGATGCCTTCGCGGGTGACGACGCTGACCGCCACGGCGCCGGGCTCAGTGACCGCAAACAGCAGCGCGGCTTCATCGGCGGCGAGATTTTGCTGCACCCAGGCGCTGTCGGCGCGGGCGAGGCCGCGGCCCAGCCCCATGGTTTCGGCGAGTACGCGCCCGCGCGAATTTTCCAGGGTGTCGTACAGCGCCTGTGGCTGGTTGAGCCGGGCCTGTGCCTGCGCGAGGAACTGGTAGGCGCTGACCTGCTGGCCGATGAAGTCAATGCGGGCCTCCACCGGCACTTGCAGGCGGAAGGTCTCTACGAACTGCACGGCTTCTTGCAGCGGTGCCACGGCGGCGGCGTATTGCTGCTGCAGGATGAGCATGGCGCCGAGGTTATTGAGCGAGGTGATGGCACCCAGCCAGTCTTTTTGCGCCTTGCGCTGCTCGACTGAGCGGCGGGCCATGTCGAGCCCGCGCGCCGGCTCACCCGAGCGGAAGTAGATGATGGCCATGTTCGACCAGATGGCAGGCAGCAGTTGCTCCATCTGGCCGGCCGTGGCCAGCGCCAGGGCTTTTTCGCCATGCTGGCGGGCGGCATCGCGGTCGGCCTGAGTGTTGCCGGTGAGGGCGGCGACGGTGAGCCCGTTGTAGGCGGCGGCGCGGTAGTAGTCGGCCCAGGTGCCGGCGCGCGGGGCGAGCGCCAGCAGGCGGTTGGCGTCGGCGGTCAGGCTGTCGCGGGCGCGCAGGCCGGCGGCGATGTCGATGCGCAGCGCCAGCAGCCGGGTATTGATGCTGGCAAAGGGAGGGTCGGGATTGTGGATGTCGGGCGCGCGGCCGAGCAGCGCGAGTGCTTCTTCGGGCTGGCCGTAGCGGTTGGCCAGATCGGCCAGCAGATAGTGCAGGTGGGCGAGCCAGAGGTTGTTGTTCGAGAGGGTGTTTGAGTGGCTGGCGCTGGGCTTGGTGGCGCTGGCGCTCAGGGCTTTTTGTGCAAAGGCGCGGGCGGTGGCGGTGTCGCCGGCGGACATGAAGTGCCCGGCGGCCAAGGTGTAGCTGGTCACCACGTATTCGGGGGGAATGCCGGGCAGCGCCTTCAGGCGGGTCATGGCGGTGTCGATCTGACGGGCCCCGGCGGCGCCTCGGCCTTGCTGCAACTCGCCTAAGCCGGCGGCGTATTGCTGCTGCACGGCGGCCAAGTCGCGTCCGCGGTTGAAGCGCTCGAACTGGGTGGCGCCGTGCTGGGCCAGCGCCGCAAAGTCGGCCACACGGCCGTATTGCTGGCCGAAGCGCTGGCAGTCGTGCCGGTGCCAGGCGAGGGCGTTGTCGTCGGTCATCAGCGCGGCGGCGCGCTCGATGCCGTCGCGGGCGGCGGTCGTGTTGCCGCTGAGCAGGTCGGCATAGGCCAGCAGGCGGGCGACATCCGGGCTTCCGTTGTTGGCCTGCCAGGCCTTTTGCAGGGTTTTACGAGCAGCGGCAGGATCGCCCAGGCCGAGCTCCGCGTTGCCCTGCAGTTGCAGCGCCAGCGCGTTGTCGTCTTGCGCGGCGAGGGCCTGGCGCGCGGCGTCACGCGCCACCGCCCACTGGCCGTTCTGGCTGGCGGCAATCGCCTGATCGAGCGCGTTTTGTGCGTGCACGGGTACGGCGGCGATGAGCAGGCCGAGCAGCAGCGACAGCCGGCCAGAGCGGGCTAGCGCGCGGACCAGTGTGCGGGCCACGGGATGACGCATGAGGCGGGGCATCAGGTGGAACACGGGAAGACTCCTGTCAGTTGGCCGGTGGGGTCGGCGGTGAAAAATACCTGTAGAGGCTGCACACAAAGGCGCTGGGTATAAGGCGCTGCATAGGCGCTGCGTAACCCTGTTCGCCCAAAGCCGGTCCCGCAGGGATTGCCGTAGGTCATCGAAGCGCATGCGTCTGACATCAGGCTCTCCGGCATCATGCCCATTCGCTTGATGGGCTTCGACAGAGCTCAGCCCGAGCGGTTATGGCCCGCCGAGAGCGTCTGGATAACGCCAATCCCGAGTGCATGAGCCGCGGCTTGTGGGCTGGGCAGTCGGCGACGCTCTCAGCCCGCTCAGCCCGCTCAGCGCACGCTGCAATCCTGCCGGTTCAGCGTCAGCGTTTTTTGCTGGTCGCCGTCCCAGCGCGCCTGGCGGATGTCGATACGTGATTCCGCTGTAGTGCTGTTGATCACGAAGGCCACCACGAGCGGCCGGCCGCTGGCGTCTTTCTGGGTCAGGCCGATGTCGTGGTTGCCGAGCAGCTTGCCGTCTACGTCCAGCACCGAGAGCTGGAAGGTGGAGGTGTCGGCGCCGTTGCGCTGGCTGCGGGTGAGCGTGAGCAGGGCGACGCTAGCATTCGCGCATTCTGCGACCTTGCCAACCGCGTTGAAGGTCTGCCCGCTGAAGAAGGTGCCCCAGTGCTGCCGGGTCCAGGCGTAGCCGGTGATGTCGCGCCCTTGCAGGGTGTTGTAGTCCAGTGCCCAGGCGTTGGGCAGCGGATTGAAGTTGGCGAGGAAGGTCTGGTAGTCGGCCGGGCGGCCGGCAATGCGGGCGTCCAGTGCGGCGTCGGCTTTGGCTTTGGCCGCGTCGGCGTCGCGCTGCGCTCCCGGCAACAGGGCCGCCACCGTGCGATAGAACTGCTGCGGGTTGGCGACCAAGGGGTATTCGGACACCAGCGCGCCGGTGGCGGCGTCTTCGATGCGCAGGGTTTTCTCGGTGGGCTTGACCTGCAGGCCGCTGTCGCCGATCAGCCCGGTATTGCTGTAGCCCTTGAAGGGCGTGCGGTCGTTCTTGCCGAGCTTTTGGCCTTTGTCGTAGGGAAAGGTGAAGAGCCGGCGCTTGTTGTCCTCTATGAGCACAAGCTGGCTGCCGTCGGCAGCCACAAAGGCGTTGCCATCTTCGGCAAGGGTTTTGACGACCGTGCCGGTGAGCACCTCACGCACTTCAATCGCGCCGGTGCGGTGCAGCACGGATTTGCGGTTTTCCAGCACGCCCAGGCCTTTCACGATCATCCAGCGGCCATCGGGCGAGAAGCCGTAAATGGTGCCCAAGCCTGTGTTGGTGTGGAGCATGCGCCGTTCTTTGGCATCCCAGACCATGCAAGGGGGATTGTTGATGTCGCCCAGCCAGGCCTTGAAGCCGACAAAGCGGCCGTCGGGGCTTACGGCGGTCAGGTATTTGGGAGGATAGCCGCCGAGAGCGCCGTTGAAGCGCAGGTTGGCACGGATGGCGCCTTCCATATACAGGCTGACATTGGTGATGCCTTCGTCGTGGAGCTGGCGGCCGCTGCGCGTGTCCCAGGCTTTGAGCTGGTGGTTGTTGGTGGCCCAGAAAATGCTGCCGTCGGCGGTGAGGAGGGATGAGCCAATCGGGTTGCCGCCGGGGCGGAAGCCGTCAATCACTGGCAGATGAATTTCGGGGGTTGCTGCTTGGGCGGAGGCAAAGGGCAGGGCGCTGAGCAGGGTCAGCAGCAGGGCGATGCGTTTCATGGTCTCACTCCTGTGGAGAGTCATGCGATGAGGGGGACTCCCGCCTCATCAAAACCTTTGTTCATGCGCTGGCAGCGCGGCTCGAACACCGCCGTTGCCAGCGTGCGGCTGCTTTCGCTCCTGCGATCTGCGATCGCCCGGAGCCCGGAGCCCGGAGCCCGGAGCCTGCGGCACTTCAGCCCGGAGCGCTTGCTTCCCTCTGAGCCCTTCGGCCAGCTCAGGGCTGCCTTGGCGAATGGCGGCAGCATTAGAAGCGAGTGCGTCGATAAACGCCGCCTTAACAGCCTGCTGAAAAACGCCCATCCGGGCTTTTTCAGCCCGCGATTCCGGCTCATGTCCGGAATCGCTCCACGCTGAATCCATCACGTGAGCGTGATTGATTCGCGATCCGACCATCCTTGGCCGGGAAACTGCTTGCTGAAAAGCATTTTTCAGCAAGCAGTTAACGGTTTTGCGCTGCCCGGAAGCGGCCCTGTGGCATTTTTCAGCCCATGATCACAGAACCGATTGGATACCGGAGGCCGCGCGCTTGCAGCCCCCTGACTGGGTGGGCGGCCTGCTTTTTTTGACGCGAAGCAGGCCATTTCGATGGCTTGGCAGAGTGGCGAAGCTCAGCCGGCCGTGGCGGGCGCCGGCAGCGGTTTACCGTCGGCGGCCGAGAGCGCAATCGTGGTGCCGGTCGGGTCTTGATCGTCGTACAGGTGCAGCGTGACTTCGGCCTGGTTCAGCGCCGCGCCGAAGGGCGTGTTTTCGCTGCGGCCCCGGTTCAGCACTTCGCGCACCCGGCCATGTATCCAGGGGTGGGCCTGTACCGCCACGTGCAGGCCTTTGGCTTTTTTGCCGCGCTTCTCCAGCCATTGCCGCAGCTCTTCCTGCAGCAGGCCGAGCTGCTGGCGGAACTCGTCGTAGTCTTCGCAGGAGAAAGCGGCCTTCATGTCGTAGCGTTTGCTGAAAAAGCCGCCGCTGGTGATTTCTTCGGTGCTGAAAAAGGGCTCGGGTTTGCCGCCTTTTGCAGGCTTGCCCGCCGCCGGTTTGCCGGCGCCTGCCGGCAGTACCGATGTGACGACGGTAGCGGCCGTCGCCGCTGAACTGCCGGCGGATGATGCAACAGGCACGACGCGCGTGGTGGCGGTTGAGGCCGGAATCATCGGCTGGCGTTGCCCCGGCTTGATCAGGGCGTCGATTTCCACCATCACCGCGCGGCCACCGGCCAGACGTTGCGCCGTGTCTTTGGCCATCATGCGGTCGATGAGCTCCTGATACCGCGCCAGCTCGCCCGGCAGGCGTGGAATGGCGTCCTGGCAATGCTTGATGCCGAGTGAGACGGCATCCTCCGCCATGAACGGCGGGTGCCCGGTGAGCATTTCAAAGAGCATGACGCCGAGGCTGTAGATGTCGGCCCGGCCATCGAGCGGCTGACCGCGTGCTTGTTCGGGGCTCATGTATTTCGGGGTGCCGACCGTGGTGCCGAGCTGCGTGAGCTGCGGGTCGACGCCCATGTTCTTGGCGATGCCGAAGTCGGTGAGGATGGCGCTGCCGTCATGGGCGCGGAACAGCACGTTGTCGGGCTTGATGTCGCGGTGAATGATCTGGCGGTCGTGGGCAAAGGCGAGGGCGTCGGCCATCTGCCGGGTGATCACCAGCGCCTCGTGCGGCGTGACATCGGCCTGGCGGATGCGGTGGGTGAGATCGCCCCCGGTGTGGTACTCCATGGCGAAGTAATGCAGGTCGTTGGCGCGGCCGACATCGTGCACAACGATGATGTGCGGGTGCACCAGCTTGGCCACGGTGCGCGCCTCGCCGAGAAAGCGCTCGGCAAAGCCGGGCTCTTTGGCAATGCCGGGGAACATGACCTTGAGCGCCACTTCGCGCTGGAACGATTCCTGGATGGCCAGGAAAACCGCCGCCATGCCGCCTTGCCCGAGTTTTTTCTTGAGGGTATAGCCCGGGATTTTCACCGCGCCCATCAGCGTCTCCGTCGCCAGCTGTTCCGGGCGTTGCCGGAATAATGGCGCGACTATACCGCGACTGCTGCGGATGCTCGACGGGAGAAGCAGGCTTGCACAGCCGCCCGGTGCCTTCCGGGCACCGAGCGGCGTGCGTTGCTCAGGATTTGCGCTTGTTGCGAACGACGGACAGCGGCGTTACGGGGGTGTCGTCGTGACGATCCCCCTGCCGGCGCAGGCGCTGTGTCTCCAGGCGCTCAAGACAATCGGCCAGGGTCTGGCTGATGCGCGAGTGCGTGCGCAGCATGGCGATTTTGGGCCAGGTGGCGCGCTCGCCCTGCAGGCGGAACCAGTGCCAGCGATCCTTGTTCGGGTCTTGCAGCATGTGCCGGTAATGGTCCAGCGTGTAGCGCGGGCCGATGGTGATATCGCCGTAGTAACGCTGGGCCACGATGTTGTAGGCGTGGTCGAGCAACTGGCGGCCGGCTTCGTTGGTCACCTGCGAGCGCAGGAAATTGAGCGCGCCTGCGCCATGGAATTTCAGCTCTTCCCGTACGGCACGGCGGGGCCAGGAGGTGAGGCGCTGTTCCAGCCGCTTGCGGTCGCTTTCCATGAACGGAACGATGTGCGGATTCACCTGCACCGCCACGAAATAATTCACGTTGTACAAGCGCGCCAGACGTTGCCGTGGCAAGTCGCCCTTCACCGAGCCGTCCACCCACTTTTTCATGGGCATGTAGGGCACGTAGTGGCCGTCGGCATCCTTGGTGGTCAGCGTCACTGGCGGGAAGAGCACGGGCACGGCGCAAGAGGCCAGCACCGCGCTCCACAGCAGCAGATAGGGCGAGGTCAGTTCGTTCATCAGCCGTTGTTTCTGGTGCTGTTGCACGGGGGAAACCGTCACGTTGACGTGGCGGCCGGTGCGCGCGAACGCTTCTTCAAAGCTGTATTCGCCGATGTTGCGGCGCAGGAAAGTTTCGAGCTGGTGCTGATCGAAAAAGCCTTTGCCGGCCATGCCGTTCATGAGCCCGTTGAAGCGCCAGGCTTCGCTGTACCAGCCATCGCCACCGTACATGGCTTCGAGCTCGGCATCGGTGTGCGTGCCGACCATGGCGGCCATGATGGCGCCAGCGCTGGAGCCGGAAATCACCTTGGGCAGCAGGCCTTGCTCATGCAGCGCTTTGCACACGCCGATATGAAAAAGGCCGAGCGTGGCGCCGCCGGAGAGCATCAGCGCGGGTTGGCCAAAGCTCTTGGCGGTTTCATCAAAGAATTTCAGTTTGTCGTGATAGCTGAGCGATTCCGCCGGCTCGTCGCACACCCGGTTAAGCGCCAGACACACCTGTTCGACGTAATCTTCAATCAGCTTTTTGGTGCCGACACGCGCATAACCGTAGAGCACGGGGTTGCCCATATTGCCCAGATCGTGATGCAAGCCTTCGCGCAGCGAGCGCATCAGCGGCAGCACGCGGCCGCTCACCATCAGGCTGCGCAAGGAGCCGAGCCGTTCTTGAATCAGTGGGTAGTTGTAATCCGGCGAGGCGTTGTCGATTTTCCACAGGTCGAGTCCGGTCAGCGCATCGAGCTCCCTGCCCAGTTGTTCCCATTCCGTATAGGACTGCGCGTGATCCAGAGCCCGTTGCAGTTCTGCAATCTTTTTCTTC
>JAUXNL010000596.1 GCA_030684415.1 Moraxellaceae bacterium
ATCCAACTAATCGGCGCGCAAATACTATCACCCGGTTCGGACGAATGCATCAGGTTTGTTAGACAGTCTGGATGAAAAGGCGATGCATGTGGGCAGATATGCTGGCCGCTCAGCGTGAGCTTTCCGGATCGGCGAATACGGCGCCCGATACGCCTTTCTTGTACTGACGCGCCCGGTACAGGGCGGCATTGATGCTGATCAGTATCTGGTCCATGGCAATCGGTCGCTGGGGTACCACCGCCATGCCGATATGAGCATAGGCGGGGAGGTCTTTCTGCTTGGCCCAAGTGTTGAACTGCTGTTGCAGATCGAAGGCGATGGTTTCTGCGTCTTTGGTGGTGGTGTCCACCAGCAGCATGGCGAACTCATTGCCGCCGTAGTGTACGGCGACATCGCTGGAGCGCAGGCGCTGGTCGATGATGCTGGCAAATTGCTTCAGCAGGTACTGGTTGATCGTCTTGCCCAGATTCTTGCCTTTGCGCCGGGTAACCTCGATGTCTGCAAACATCACGACCATCGGGGTCATGTTGCGCTGGTGGTACGGCAGCAGGTACTTGGAGGCCTCATAGAAGGTCCAGCGATTGCCCAATCCTGTGAGCGGATCGGTTTCGGTGACGCGCGCGGTCTGTTTGTATTGGCTCTCTATTTGGGCCGAGACCAGCAGACTGATGCTGGCTGTAGCAGTGGCCAGCAAGATGAAGCTGGCGATATAAAAATCCCAAGCCTGCCCCAGCAGTTGTTGGCGTACCAGACAGGTCAGGAGGGTGGCCAGCAGGGCACCTGCAAAAACGATGGTGTAAGCCTGGAACCGGTAGTGCATGGCGGCGATGGCGGTGGTTGCAAACGGCAGCACCAGCGTCGGCGGGAGAGTGGCCGGGTCGTTTATCAGCACACACATGCCGCCAATCAGGTCGATTGCCGTGATGGCGTGCAGCAGGGCCGGCGAACTCCTGTTGAGGATGGCGGCCAATCCGAAAAGGCTTTGCAGGGCGATGTAAATGATGATGCCGATCAGGAAAACGGAGTAGCTCACCAGCGTCAATTGTGCCGGGACAAACCAGGCATAGGCGAGCACAAGCAGGGCGGTGACGATGCGTAGGGCAAGTTGGCTTTTGGGGAATGGCATGTCCTGAAAATGATCAGGGGCAATCGGGGAGATGTTGTCGGGAACCAGAGCGCTCATGGAGATGCGGGAACCTTGATGCGAAGTCGTGGGAAGGCATGCAACCGGAGGGAGAGCGTCATGCCACTACAGCAAACGGCTGGAAGGTCGCGCCATCCTAGCAATGGCTCCCGAAAATGAGAAGGGCGGCATTTTTTGTGACGGGGTACCCGTGTCCGGCAAAGTTTCTATAGTGTAGGGCGTGCGGCGCGGGAGGCAGACGGGATGGACTCATGGTAATGGCTGAACGGAATAGCATGAAAACAAGAGATGGGTCGCTTGGGCGCTGGGTGTTGCAGTGCGTGTTTTGGCTGGCTGTGATGGCGTCCTCTGCTGCCGCAGTGGCCGATGGAGCGGCGGCGGGTGGCATGCTGCCACTGACCCCGGCCCTGACCTGGGTTCGTGATGCCGGAGGGCAGCAGGACATCGAAGAAGTCAGCCGGCGTCAGGCGGAGTTTCAGCCCGCGCCGGTCTATGCCAACTGGGGTTTTGACCCCGGCACCGCCTACTGGATACGTTTCACGCTGCGCAATGCGGAGAGTTCGCCTTTGCAGCGCATCCTGCTGGTGGACTACCCCCTGCTGGATCATGTCCACTTTTATGTGCCGGAGCCGGGGGGCGGCTTTTCCCGGCAAGTGACGGGGGATACTGAGCCTTGGGCCGAGCGCCAGCTCAAGTTGCGGCAGTTGGCCTTGCCCTTTGACGTCTTGCCCGGCCAGCATGACTATTATTTGCGCGTGGTGTCATCGAGCAATGTGCTGGTGCCTGTGTATCTCTATGAACCGGCATCGTTCTGGCCGGCGATCAGTCGCCAGCAGATGTTGGCCGGTATTTTCTATGGCGCCATGCTGTTGCTTGTTTTTTACAACCTCTTTTTATATGTCTCAGCACGCGAAGTGGTTTTTCTGTATTACGTGTTTGCGCTGGTTCCCACGATTGGCTATCTGTTTGTGCTGGACGGCTTTGCCTTCGAGGTTTTTCCCGTTCCGGGGCTGTTGCAGAATATTTCGGTGTCGGTCTGTATCGGCCTTTCGCATCTGGCCTACCTCTTTTTCGCGCTGCATTACCTCAAGGTGCCCCGTGATTCACGCTGGTATCACGCCTGCCGCATCCTGATCGGGCTGGGCATCTTGCTGCTGGCGACACTGCCATTGTCCGGCCCTTCATGGGGGGCCGTCGGTGTGCTGGTGCTGGGGGCTTTTGGCAGCGCTTTCATTCTGGCGATGGGGATGGCGGCGCTTTACCGCGAGCGCGAGATGGCGCTCTATTTTGTCGCTGGCTGGTCGATTTTTCTGGTCAATACCGTGGCGGCGGCACTGGCGGTATTTGCGCTGATTCCGCTGTTCGCCTTTTTCGTTATCGGCATCAAGCTGGGGTTGCTGTGGACGGTCACCCTGCTCTCGATGGGGCTGGGCTTGCACTTGCGCCGGCTCAAGGCGGCCGAGGCGGTGAGCCGGGAAGAAGTGCTGTTGGCACAGGCCCAGAGTCAGGCAAAGAGCCAGTTTCTGGCGATGATGAGCCATGAAATCCGCACGCCCATGAACGGCGTGCTGGGCATGTCCGAGCTTTTGCGCACGACCGGCTTGTCGTCGGAGCAGGCGCGCATCCTCGACACTATGGAGTCTTCCGGCAATGCGCTGCTGGAGGTCATCAACGACGTGTTGGATCATGCCAAGATCGAGTCCGGACGCATGGAGCTGGAGCTGGTCACGCTGGATTTCGACCGGCTGGTGGAGGATGCGCTGGCCTTGTTCCGGGCGCGGATCTACAAGCAGCAACTGACGCTGCTGTGCTCGATTGCCCCCTCCGTCCCGACAGAAATCGTCGGCGATGCCATGCGTTTGCGGCAAGTGATGACCAATCTGTTGTCGAACGCCGTGAAATTCACGGCGCATGGCAGCATCGAACTGGCGGTTGAGTGCTTTGGCGAGGGCGATCACGTCGGGCTGCGCATGATGGTGCGTGATACCGGGATTGGCATCGCGCCTGAAAGTCTGCCGCATATCTTCGACAGTTTTGTGCAGGCGGATGCGTCGACGTCGCGTCATTACGGGGGCACAGGGCTTGGGCTCAGCATCAGCCGTGACCTGTGTCGTCTCATGGGGGGCGAGCTGTCGGTGCGCAGTGAGGCGGGGCAGGGCTCGGTGTTCACCGCCACGGTTCGCGTACAGCGCGTGCACGCGGCACGCCCACGACTGGTGTGGCCAACAGGCTTGCCGTCTCTGCGTCTGCTGTTGGTAGAGGCGGATCAGCGGTTTTGCGAGGTCATGGTGGCGGAGGCGGCGTCACCGGGTCTGGTTATCGAGTCCGCCACCAGTGGCGAGCAGGCAATGGAGCGGCTGCGGCAGGCGGCGGCGGACGGTCAGGCGTTTGATCTGGTGGCCACGGCCTTGCAATTGCCCGACATGAACGGACTCAGCTTGCATGAGCGTATCGGCCGCGATCCGCTGCTGCGGCATGCGCAAACTCTGCTGTTTGCCTTGCCGCAGTTGCAACCGAGCCCCGGTGTGCTGGTGCATGCGGGTGTGGCCCATGCGTTCGAGCGGCCAGTGTTTGCACGGGAGTTGCGGCAGGCGGTGCTGGCGGTGATGAAGCAGCCGCAGGCCGAATCAGCAGAGCGCCGGCCTGACATGCCTCAATATCCGGGGTTGCGGGTGTTGGTGGCCGAGGACAATCACACCAATCAGGTGGTGATCCAGGGCTTGCTGCGTCGCTTCGGCGTGCAGGCCGAGCTGGCAGAAAACGGCGAGCAGGCAGTGGCAGCGCTGCGCCGTGCTCGTCCCGGCTTCGACCTTATCCTGATGGATTGCGAGATGCCGGTCATGGATGGCTATACCGCCACGCGTGAAATCCGGCGCATCGAAGCAGAGGAGGCGCGTCAGCGCACGCCGATTGTCGCCATCAGCGCGCATGTCACCCAGCATCATGTCGACAACTGTTATGCCGCCGGCATGGATGATCACCTGCCCAAGCCCGTCAACCTGCGCTTGCTCGGCGAAAAGCTGGCGCAATGGGCGCCGGTACAGGCGGGCCGTGGCTGACAAGACCCCGTGACTTAACAGCTTGCTGAAAAACGCCCATCCGGGATTTTTCAGCTCGCAATGTAGGCACATGTCCGGAATCGCTCCACGCTGAATCAATCACACAAGGGTGATTGATTCGCGACCCGGCCATCCTTGGCCGGGAAACAGCTTGCTGAAAAGCATTTTTCAGCAAGCTGTTAAAAGCCTTCAGGGCCGGCTGCTACCCGCTGCGTATCAGCGTAATATCCGACCCATTGGTCATGCGGCGCTTGCGCTGGCAGGGCCGCATCAAACTGACGCAAAGGAATCCTGCCGTGTCCAATGCTCCTCGTGATCCCCATGCCCCGCTTCGTGATGATGTCCGCCTGCTGGGCCGCTTGCTCGGTGATACCCTGCGTCAAAAAGGCGGCCAGCCGCTGTTCGACAAGGTCGAGCGTATCCGTGTGCTCGGCAAGCAGGCGCGGGATGGTGATGCCGCCGCCCGTGCCGAGCTTGGCGCACTGCTCTCCGGTCTGGCGGATGACGAGTTGCTGCCGGTAGCGCGTGCGTTCACGCAGTTTCTCAATCTCGCCAATATTGCCGAGCAGTATCACCGTGTACGCCGCCGTCGGGCGCACCAGTGGCAGACCGATGAGCCGCCGCAGCCGGGCTCGGTGCGCGAACTTTTCGGGCGTCTGGCCGCACAGGGCCGGTCTCGCGATGACATGCTGGCAGCCGTGCGCGAGCTCGATATCGAACTGGT
>JAUXNL010000597.1 GCA_030684415.1 Moraxellaceae bacterium
GGCAGCGCGCGATCCATGATCACGTACATGGAGTAATTGAGATACGCCTGTTCGGTGATTGCCGACATCTGCCGGCGTTCGGTATCGTCAAAATCAAGATTCAGGGAGTCGCTCATACTTCTTGTCTCCACCGGCACAACCACGAAAGCGGCCATCCGGTGCGGTTCTGTTATTCAGAAAAAATCGCGGGGCCGTGCAGGTGCGCAAGCCCCGAAAAAATCAAAGCTCGACTTCGGCAAGATTGCCCTTGGCTTCCAGCCAGCTCTTGCGATCACCGGCGCGCTTTTTGCCCAGCAGCATGTCCATCATTTCCGTGGTCGCCGCCAAATCATCCAGCGCCAGCTTGACCAGACGCCGGGTATCGGGCGCCATGGTGGTTTCTCGCAATTGCAGCGGATTCATTTCACCCAGGCCCTTGAAGCGCTGCACATTGGGCTTGCCACGTTTGTGCTCGGCTTCGATGCGATCGAGGATGCCGCGCTTTTCATCTTCATCGAGGGCGTAATACACCTCTTTGCCCAGATCAATGCGGTACAACGGCGGCATGGCCACAAAAATATGGCCACGCTCGACAAGCGGGCGGAAGTGCTTCACGAACAGCGCACAGAGCAGCGTGGCAATGTGCAATCCGTCGGAGTCGGCGTCGGCCAGAATGCAGATTTTTCCGTAGCGCAATCCGTCCAGATTGTCGGAGGCCGGATCTACGCCGATGGCGACGGCGATGTCATGCACTTCCTGTGAAGCCAGAATCTCGCCGGAATCCACTTCCCAGGTATTAAGGATTTTGCCGCGTAACGGCATCACTGCCTGGAACTCGCGGTCACGCGCCTGCTTGGCAGAGCCGCCGGCGGAGTCTCCTTCCACCAGAAACAACTCCGAGCGCGTGATGTCAGACAGCGAGCAGTCCGCCAGCTTTCCGGGGAGTGCCGGCCCTGAGGTGATTTTCTTGCGCGCCACCTGCTTGCTCTGACGCAGCCGCTTTTGCGCATTGGCAATCGCCAGCTCGGCTAGCTGTTCGGCCACGTCGGTATGCTGGTTCAGGTACAGCGAGAACGCATCCTTCACCACACCGGAAATGAAACTGGCCGATTCGCGCGACGACAAACGCTCCTTGGTCTGGCCGGCAAACTGCGGGTCCTGCATTTTCAACGACAAGACAAACGCACAGCGATCCCAGACATCTTCCGGCGACAGTTTGATGCCGCGCGGCAACAGGCTGCGAAATTCACAGAACTCGCGCAAAGCATCAAGCAAACCGGTGCGCAGCCCGTTCACATGCGTACCACCCTGCGCAGTAGGAATCAGGTTGACGTACGACTCCTGAATCAGCTCGCCGCCTTCGGGCAACCATTGCACCGCCCAGTTCACGGCCTCTTTCTGTGCGGCCAACGCGCCAACGAAGGGCTCATCCGGAATCGTCACATAATCACGTGTGGATTCTTTCAGGTAATCCGTCAGGCCATCTTCGTAATACCAGGTATCGCACTCACCGGTGTTCTCATCCGTGAACAGGATGGTGAGCCGAGGGCAGAGTACGGCCTTGGCCTTGAGCACATGCTTGAGACGCGTGACCGAGAACTTCGGGCTATCGAAATATTTTTCATCGGCCCAGAAGCGCACTGAAGTACCCGTCTGCTTTTTCGGTGCCGTGTCGATGGTTTTGAGCTGCGTGGCCGCATCACCGTCACGGAATTCCTGCTGGTAAACATTGCCGTCACGCTTGACCGTCACGATCAGGTGCTTCGACAACGCATTCACCACCGAGACGCCAACGCCATGCAGGCCACCGGAAAACTGGTAGTTGTTGTTCGAGAATTTGCCGCCGGCATGCAGGCGCGTGAGGATGAGCTCCACCCCCGAGACCTTGTGCTCGGGGTGGATGTCCACCGGCATGCCGCGCCCGTCGTCCGTCACCGACAACGATCCGTCTTTGTACAGCACCACCTCGATGCGCGAAGCAAAGCCGCCAAGAGCTTCATCGACCGAGTTGTCGATGACTTCCTGCGCCAGATGATTGGGGCGCGTCGTGTCGGTATACATGCCCGGGCGCTTTTTGACCGGGTCTAATCCGGAAAGCACCTCGATGGCGGCTGCGTTGTAGTTATTGCTCATTGGACTGTTCCAGAAAATCGACAATTGACGGCAATGCCGCCTGAAAACCTTCAAATGCGTGTGAGCCGCCCTGTGCAATCTCGACGTGACAGCCGGTATAAAACCGCTCGGCGTCGCGGTAATCCAGGGTTTCATCCCCGGTCTCCAGCAGCACGCGGATACGGTCACGATGCCCGGGCGCAACTTCAGTGCGCTGCAGGAAATCCACATGCGCCGCCCGCAGCTCGCTGGCTTCACCCGTGTGATAGTTGTGGTTCACGCCGAGATGCCGCCTCAGCAACTGGTGCGGGTGCACCGCCGGATTGACCAGTACCGCACGCAAGCCGTGCCGGGCCGCCAACACATTGGCAAAGAATCCACCCATGGAGGAGCCAATCAGCCCCGGCGCAAGGGGGCAAGCCTGCACGCAGGACTCCAGCAGGGCAAGTGCTGCTTCGGGGTTCATGGGCAGAGCGGGAACCTGCACCCGGATATCCGGCCGACAAGCTTGCACAAACGCCAGCAGTTGCTGGGCCTTCAGGGATTGCGGCGAACTGTTGAAGCCATGGATATAAATAAGATGGGTCATGCCAGCCACAAAAGATAGAAACAAAAAATGCGCTCGCGCGCATTTTCAGGACGGTACGGCACCGGCGGCCGCCGGGCTCAATAACCTTTGACGGAAAAATCGACCTCGAACTTCACCCCTTCGACGCGGGAAACAACGGTATCGATACGGCCATCCGGATGCAGGTCGAACCAACGGTAGCCGGGTGAAACGTCATCGACAGCAAAGTCTTCACTTTTGGGCTTGAACTGCACGCAAGTCGACGGCACCGACAACAGGCGAACGCCACGGCGAAGCTGGTCGGACTCCTGATGCACATGCCCCCATACCACCGCCTTCACATGCTCAAAACCGTCCAGCACCGCCCAGAAGTCTGATGCATTCTCGACCACCTGCGTATCCAGCCAGGCACAGCCCATGGGCACGGGATGGTGATGCAGGCAGACCATGGTGTGATGACCACGCGTGCTTTCCAGCGACTGCCGCAGGAAATCCAGCTCTTGCGGCTGGAACTTTCCGGGCACTTCATGCTCTACGCTGGAATTCAGCATGATGATGCGCCAGTCGCCCACTTCAATCAGACAAGGGCTGAGATGGCTGCGCCCCCCCAGGGTATTGACCATGGGCGAGGTCAGATCGTGATTGCCCTGCAGCCAGTAGCTCGGGGCGCCAAAGCGGGCAAGATGCTGATGGAAGCGGTCATAGGCAGCGGTCGTGCCGTCTTGCGACAGGTCGCCAGTCGCGAGAATCACGTCAATGTGGGGCTGATCCGCCGCTACACGGTCGAGTACCAGTCGGAGGCTGTCTTCGGTATTGAGCCCCAAGAGTCGGCCGGCCGTACTGGCAAAGAGGTGGCAGTCTGAAATCTGGACCACTCGCTGAGGTCGCTGGTCGGTCTGCGTCAAAGGTATCTTCCCTGGATACTGGTCGTTGCCGTGAAATGTAGCGCAAGGCTGGCGCTTTTTACCAGAAACCGGTCACAGCCCGGAACTGACAACTGCCGGCCATCCGTCGGGCCAGTCCCCGGGCATGACATCGACATAGCCTTCGCGCAGGCAATGATCGATGCACTCGGCCAGAAACTCGTTGACCTGCGTCTTCTCGTCGCGGGCATGCATGGCCGGATTGGGATAGCGATTACGAGCCGGAATACGCCGGGCACTCTGGAAGCGCAGCACCTCGGCCAGCTCGGCATCGTGGTAGATGCGCACCTCCATGTCGAGCCGTGGGCACCAGGGCAGCCGGCTCGTGGTCTGGCAGATGCGCAAGGTGTCGGTATAGACCGAACGCTCGAGCACGGCGATTTCCATGACGGCCGGCGCCTCACCCGGGGTATCCCAATGGAACCGGTACTGCTCGTGCGCCAGATCCGGCAGCAAGCGGCGCAGGCGCCCATAGTTCAGCGCACAGACGGTTTGCAGGTGCTGCAAGTCTACGGTGTAACGTAGCGGCGAGCGCAGCATCGCGGTACTCATGACTTCTTCCAGCGCGCCAGCAGGCGCGGCTTGTTCAGCGCCAGCCATTGCAGCGCAAGAATGCAGGGCGCGTTGTTGATGCGCCCGCGCTGCAACGAGGCCATGGCCTGATTGAAGCTCATCACGTTAACACGGATGTCTTCACCCTCTTCCGGCAATCCATGGATGCCGCCCGCTAAGGCCAGATCCGCCTGCGCGACATACAGCCCGAAACGCTCGTCCGAGCCGCCGGGACTGGGCAGAAACTCCATGACTTTCTCCAGCGCGCCCAGCGTCACGCCGGCCTCTTCAAGCGCCTCACGTCGTACCACGTCTTCTGAAGACTCCCCCGGCTCGATCAGCCCGGCAATGATTTCCAGTTGCCAAGGGTGGATGTCCTCGAGCGCGCCGACGCGAAACTGCTCGATCAACAAGACGCTATCGCTGTCGGCGTCATACACCAGCACACCCACGGCAGCCGGGCGCACAAACAGCTCGCGTGTGATGACCGGCCCCATGCCACCAGCAAACTGGCGATGCTGCAGATGCAGTTTGTCGAGCCGGTAGAACCCCTGAAACAGGGTTTCCCGCTTGACCACGTTCACATCATTTTTAGAAAAGTCCGTCACCTTGCCTCCACCCAGAGTCGCTTCTCCTCCATCATCTGCACGCCGAATCCACTCCAGACCATATCTTCGTAAACAATGACAGGCACGCCCTTGAAGCCAAGGGCATCGTGGTGTCGCCGCGCCTCATCATCACGCTCGATATCCAGGTCACGGAAAGCAATACCATGACGATTGAAATACTGCCTTGCCTTTGTGCAGTAGCCACACCAGTCCGCGCCATACAGCACCGGCAGTCGAGCCTCCCCCTGACGATAAACTCCAATTCGGTCGAGCAACTGCTGATTACGAGGCCGTTTGACATACCACTCTTTCAGAAAATGAGGGTTGTAGCCGTTGTAATGTCGCCTGCCGTCCACAATTAGCGGCAGGTCACCGCCTGCCGCCTCAAATTCCGCCCTTGCCACTTCATCCTGATCAACGACACGACGCAAAACAGGCACACCCGCTTCCTCGAGAAGCTCCACTGCCTCTTCGCAATAGTGGCAGCCCTCCCTCGTAAAAACCTGAACAGCGGTTGTCACGAGTGGAGTCGGCACAGGCTGCCCGATATTCAGCCACCAGCGCTTGATAGCGACGTGATGCTGCCACGCATACACACTCCCCAAAACCAGCATGAGCAAGAACGCTCGTCCCATCGCGCTCAGACCTCGTGATAAACCTGCGCACCGGCTTCGCGGAAGCGCACCGCCTGCTCTTCCATGCCGGCATCCACCGCTGCTTTTTCCTCCACGCCTTTCTGCGCGGCGTAGTCGCGTACTTCCTGGGTGATTTTCATGGAGCAGAATTTCGGCCCGCACATGGAGCAGAAATGCGCCAGCTTGTGCGCTTCTTTGGGCAGGGTTTCATCGTGATACGAGCGCGCGGTATCGGGGTCCAGCGCCAGATTGAACTGGTCGTCCCAGCGAAACTCGAAGCGCGCCTTCGACAAGGCGTTGTCCCGAATCTGCGCGCCCGGATGGCCTTTGGCAAGATCGGCGGCATGCGCTGCAATCTTGTAGGTGATGATGCCGTCCTTCACATCTTTCTTGTTAGGCAAGCCGAGATGTTCTTTCGGCGTTACGTAACAGAGCATGGCGCAACCGAACCAGCCGATCATGGCGGCGCCGATACCGGACGTGATGTGGTCATAACCCGGCGCAATGTCAGTCGTCAGTGGCCCCAACGTGTAGAACGGCGCTTCGTCACAGCAGGCCAGCTGCTTGTCCATGTTTTCTTTGATGAGGTGCATGGGCACATGGCCCGGGCCTTCGATCATGGTCTGCACGTCGTGCTTCCAGGCGATTTTCGTCAACTCGCCGAGCGCTTCCAGCTCACCGAACTGGGCTTCATCGTTGGCATCCGCAATCGAGCCCGGACGCAAGCCGTCACCCAGACTGAAGGACACGTCATAGGCCTTCATGATCTCGCAGATGTCTTCAAAGTGCGTGTAGAGGAAGTTTTCCTTGTGATGCGCCAGGCACCATTTGGCCATGATGGAACCACCACGGGACACGATGCCGGTCACACGCTTGGCGGTCAGCGGCACATGCCGCAGCAGCACCCCGGCGTGGATGGTGAAATAGTCCACACCCTGCTCGGCCTGCTCGATCAACGTATCGCGGAAAATCTCCCAGGTCAGGTCTTCGGCCACGCCATCGACTTTCTCCAGCGCCTGATAAACCGGTACTGTGCCGATGGGGACGGGCGAATTCCGCAGAATCCACTCGCGCGTCTCGTGAATGTTCTTTCCGGTGGAGAGATCCATGACCGTGTCCGCCCCCCAGCGGATGGACCAGGTCATTTTCTCCACTTCGTCTTCAATGCTGGAAGCGAGCGCCGAGTTGCCGATATTGCCATTGATCTTCACGAGGAAATTGCGACCGATAATCATCGGCTCCAGCTCAACGTGATTGATGTTGGCGGGAATGATGGCGCGACCACGGGCCACCTCACTGCGCACGAACTCCGGGGTGATTTCTTTCGGAATGGCGGCACCGAAGCTGTGCCCGGGGTGCTGCTGTGCGAGCAGGCCAGCCGCGCGCGCCTCCTGCAGCTTCAGGTTTTCGCGGATGGCGATGTATTCCATTTCCGGCGTGATGATGCCGCGCTTGGCGTAATGCATTTGCGAGACATTGGCACCAGCTTGCGCACGGCGCGGCTGGCGCAGGTGCGCAAACCGCAGCCCGGCGAGCGCGGGATCTTGCAGACGCGAATTGCCAAAAGCCGATGTCAGCCCCGTCAGTATCTCGGTGTCCCCGCGCTCGATGATCCAGTTCTCGCGCACGGCCGGCAGACCGCGGCGGATGTCGATGGTGACCGCCGGATCGGTGTAAGGCCCGGAGGTGTCATAGACCACGACCGGCGCATTTTTTTCGCCACCGAAACCGGTGGGCGTGTCGGTCAGCGTGATCTCGCGCATGGGCACACGGATATCCGGACGCGAGCCGGTGACATAGGTCTTGCGGGAGGACGGGAACGGGGCAAGCGCGGCGCTATCCGCTTGGGCGGATTCGCTCAGCACTTTTTCAGGTGCATTCATGTGGGATGACCAGAGGCAGGTGAGGCAGGAATCAAGACGCTGCAAGCGCAGCGCGCGCTCGCGGCACTATAGCGAGGGGGGGCAATGGCAGCAAGGCGAAAAACCCCTGCAAAAACAATGATTTTCGTAAGGTTTTCAGGATCTTATGCCATTTGTACCCACGCTGCCGCCCGCCTTGCATTAAAACGTGGTGCAACCTAGGCTGGCAGCTCTTTTTACGGCCCAACCGATGAGTGTCCGCCCCATGCACCTTCCTCGTCATGCCCTGTCCGCTCTGGTCCTTGCGATTGCAGCCAGCTCTAACGCCCACGCCCTCGACCTTGCCGAGGCATATGAAAAAGCGCGCAAGAACGACCCCAACTGGTCTGCCGCGCAAAACAACTACGAGGCTGAACAAGCCTCTGTCGCTATTGGCCGTGGTGGCTTGCTGCCAACACTCGGCATCACGGGCAGCCTGGCCGAAAACTCGGACGAGCCTGAAACCAGCGGCAAAGCGGACTACACCAGTACGGTGCTGGGCGCCAAGCTCACCCAGCCGTTGTTCAGAGCAGATGCCTGGTATGGCTACCAACGCTCGAAGGCCATCGGTTCTCAAGCCGAGGCGGCATTGCGCAGCCAAGAGCAGGAACTGGCCCTGCGCGTGGCGCAAGCCTATTTTGCCGTGCTGAGCGCACAGGAAACCCTGGCCTATGCCGAGGCGGAAGAATCCGCCTTTGCCCGCCAACGCGACCAGGCACAGCAGCGCTTTGATGTCGGCCTGATCGCCATTACTGATGTTCTGGAAGCTCGTGCCGCTCACGATGGCGCCCGTGCCGGCAAAATATCAGCCGATGCCGCTCTTAGCACCGCACAGGAAAATCTGTGGGCCATCATTGGCGAAAACCCGGCCACCCGCCTTGTCCCGCTGAAGGCAGACGCTCCACTGGTCAAGCCCGTACCGTCAGATCCCGATGCCTGGGTGAACCTGGCGCGCGAACGCAACCCGGAACTGGCCGCTGCCCGAGAGACCGTCAACACCGCGCAAGCGAGCAAGCGCGAAGTGAAATCTGCCTTTCTGCCCGCCGTCGACCTGTTTGCCAGCTATTCAGACGCAGAGCGTGACCCTGCCGGCCTCATTAACACCAACGGCTCATCCTTTAGCTACGGCATTGAAGCGAACTGGACGCTGTTTGCCGGCGGCCGCACCTGGGCGGCCAGCAAGCAGGCGAGCTATCGCGAAGCCGCTTCCCGCGACTTGCTCACCGCCACCGAGCGTCAGGTCGTGAACACTGCACGCACCGCCTACCTGAATGTGGCGGCCGACAGTTACCGGGTGGAAGCCCGTCAGCAGGCACTGGCCTCCAGTGAGTCATCGCTGGCGGCGGTGGAAGCCGGGTATGAGGTGGGCACGCGCAATATCGTCGACGTGTTGCTGTCGCAGCGTAATCTCTACGCCGCCAAACGTGATTACGCGGCCGCCCGCTACGATTACGTGATCAACAGCCTGCGCTTGAAGGCGGCCAGCGGCCAGCTTTCGGAAGTCGACATCAAGCAGTTGAACGGCTGGCTCGACCCGAACGCGAGCATTGTCAGCGCCCCGGAGAAAGCAGCGGAGTCCGGCCCTGCGCCGGTGAAGAAAAAACGCTGACCTGGTGGCTTCCTGCGCCCATTAAAAAGCCCGCCATTTTTGGCGGGCTTTTTAATGGGCGCGATTGATTAACAGCTTGCTGAAAAGCATTTTTCAGTAAGCTGTTAATGGATGCGCCTGACACTCACACGAACAACCGTGCCACCAGCGCGGTCACGGCCGTCTCTACACGCAAGATGCGCGGCCCCAGATGCACAGGCTCGAACCCTGCCGCTTCAAATTTTTCGACTTCATACGGAATAAAGCCGCCCTCGGGGCCGATGGCCAGTGTCAGCGGCTGATTGAGGGCAACGGGGCAATGCTCCTCCGCGACCGGATGCGCCACCAGACAACGCGTGTTGTGCGCCAGCGCCGGCAACCGGTCTTCGATAAAGGGCTTGAACAACGGCTCGAGCAGAACCTCGGGCAACATGGTGTCACGTGACTGCTCCAGCCCCAGCAACAACTGCTCGTGAATGGCATCGGGGGCAAGCCAGGGCGAGTCCCAAAAACTTTTTTCAACACGGTAACTGTTCAGCAGCACCAGCCGTGCCACCCCCATGGTGGCGACCGTCTGCAGAATGCGCTTGAGCATTTTCGGACGCGGCAATGCCAGCAGGATCGTCACGGGCAACTTCGGTGGTGGCGGCGCATCCAGCAACAGACGCAGACGCATGTGTTCGCGGTCAAGCGTCAGGATTTCCGCGCTACCACAGAGCCCTCCCAGCAGACCAGCACGCAGATGCTCGCCCACGGCCGCGCGGTGTACCTCCTGCACATGTTTCAAGCGCCGGCCACTCAGCACTGCCTCGTCGGGGGCCACCATGTCCTCGGGGCGTAGCAGCAGCAGGTTCATGTTTGCATGGCCTCAAGTAGCGCCATTTGTCGTGCCAGTGCGCCACGATTACGCACTAGCACTCGCTCTCCGGCGGCCATCTGCTGCTCACGTAATGCGTTGTCGGTCAACACGACCCGCACGGTATCGGCGATGGCGTCGGCAGGCACCAGTTGCAAAGCACCCGCGGCGACCAGCTCATCGGCAATTGCCTGAAAGTTCGTCACATGCGGGCCGGAGAGTGTGGGCACGCCCAGCGCAATCGGCTCCAGCATGTTGTGCCCCCCGAGTGGCGGGCGCAGCGAGCCGCCCACAAACGCCACATCGGCCAACGCGTACCAGAGCAACAGCTCGCCCATCGAGTCGCCCAGAAACACCGCCGTGCCCGCACTTACCGGCTCATCGGTACTGCGGCGCACGAGCGCAAAACCGGCGTCCGTAATCTGCCGCGCCACTGCCTCGAAGCGTTCGGGATGACGCGGCACCAATACCAGCAGCAAGCTCGGGAATGTTTCGCGCAACTGCGACAATGCTGTCAGCAGAGATTCATCTTCGCCTTCATGCGTGCTGGCGGCGACCAGTACCGGGCGATTGTCGAGCGCCCACTTATGGCGCAACACCTCGGCACGCGCCGGCAGATCGGCGGGCGCGCTGAAATCAAACTTGAGGCTCCCCGTGACAGTCACTCGCGCAGGCGCGACGCCAAGTGCCCGAAACCGGTCTGCCGTGGCCTCATCCTGCGCGGCGATTTGCGTCAACTGCGCGAGCATCGGCCGCGCCAGCCAACCAGCACGGGCATAACCGCGGGCGGAACGCTCGGACAGTCGCGCATTAGCCAGCAGCACGGGAATGCCTCGGGCATGCACGGCGGCAATCATGTTCGGCCACAGCTCGGTCTCCATGATCACCAACGCCACCGGCCGGACGCGTCGTAAAAACAGCGCCCAAGCCCAGGGCAGATCATAAGGCGCGTAGGCGTGGCCCACGCTATCGCCCCAGATGGCGCGTACGCGTGCGGAGCCCGTGGGCGTCATCGTGCTGAGAAAGACCGGCTCGCCCGGATGGGCCTGCTGCCAGGCGGCCACCAGCGGCGCCGCCGCCAGTGTCTCTCCCACTGAAACCGCATGCACCCACAGGCCACCTTGCTGGTGCGCAACACCGACACCAAAGCGTTCGCGCCACCGGTGTCGGTAAGCCGGCGCACGCAGGCCCCGCCAGAGCAGGCGCATGAGCACCAGCGGCAACAGCAGATGAAACAGGAGAGAGTAAAGAAAGCGGGCCACAACATCCGTCCGGGGAAGCAGTCGCGGCATTGTAGCGGAATGCGCCGATGGCTGGCTGGCACCCGGCAACTCGCATAGACTTCCCCGCCATGCGCACAATCGACACTGACATTCTCATTTTTGGCGGCGGCGTGGCCGGACTCTGGCTGCTCAACCGCCTCCGTGGCTCAGGCTACAGCGCCATCCTCCTTGAGCAAGACAAGCTCGGCGGTCACGAATCCCTCAATGCCAACGGCATCATCCACGGCGGCCTCAAATTCGGGCTGGCGGCCATGCTGCGCGACATCGAAGACCTCGACGACATGCCAGCGCTCTGGCGCGACTGTCTTGCCGGGCGCGGCGACATCAACCTCTCCGGCGTAAAGGTGCTCTCCGAGCACCAGTACCTCTGGTCCGAGGCGGGCCTGACGGCACGCGCCACCACCTTCTTTGCGTCGCGGCTGCTGACGGGCCAGGTGCGTGCCGTGGAGGGAGCCGAACGCCCCGATGCGCTGCGCCATCCTGCGTTTGAAGGCAAGGCTTATGAGCTGGCTGACCTGGTCATCGACATGCCGTCGCTGATGCAAAAGCTGGCGCAGCCGCAAAAAAGCGGCATCTACAAAGTCAGCATGCAGAACTGCCATCTGGAAACCGACGACCGCCACAACACCACCGCCGTGTTCATCACCGCCGCCGGCATGGAGCCACTGCGCATCAAGCCACGCCGCGTGATTCTGGCCGGTGGCCAAGGCAATCATGCCTTGCTGGAAGACATCGGCCTGCGCGAGCCAGAAATGGAGCGACGCACCGTGCATATGGTGCTGCTCAAGCGTGCCGGCTTGCCGGTGTTGCATGCGCACTGCCTGGGCAACAGCACCAAGCCGCGTCTCACCATCACCAGCCACCCGACGCGCGATGGCGAGTCTGTCTGGTATCTCGGTGGTGAGCTGGCCGAAGACGGCGCCCTGCGCGACGAACGCCTGCAGATCGAGCATGCCCAGCGTGAGCTGAAAGAGCTGCTGCCCTGGATCGACCTGAAAGGCGCACGCTACAAGACCCTGAAAATCGACCGCATCCTGCCAGCCGGTGAGCGTGGCCTGTTCCGGCCCGACAATGCCTTTGTCGAGACCCGCGGCAACAATCTCGTGGTATGGCCGTGCAAGCTGACACTAGCCCCCAATCTCGGCCGTCAGGTACTGAAGCAGTTCGAGAAAGAAGGCTTTCTGCCGGAGCACCCGCCCCAAGCGGAGGCGCTGCCGCTGCTCTACCCTGAAACCGGGCTGCCCGCCTGGGAAACGCTGTTCAACTGATGACACCGCCCGCCTTCACTCCCGGCCTGCTGCACCCCCGCTACTGGCCCGCCTGGCTGCTGGTCTGCCTGCTCTGGCTGTTGGCGCAATTACCATGGGCCTTGCAGCGACGTCTGGGCGCCGGCCTCGGCGCATTGGCTTGGCATCTCGTGCCGATGCGGCGTCAGGACACCCTGACCAACATCGCCCTGTGTTTTCCGGAGCTCGACGTCGCCGCGCAGCTTGAGCTGGCGCGCGACAGCTTTCGCCAGTCCGGGATCGGCGTGCTGGAAACCGCCAATGCGTGGTTCCGTGCTCCGGAGTACTACCGCAAGCGCATCTCCTTCGAAGGCCTTGAGCATCTGCGCGCCATGCAGCAGCGTGGGCGCGGCATCCTGCTGTTGGGCGCCCACTACAGTTTTGTCGACCTTGGCGCCGCCATGGCCTCACTGCACTTTCGTGTCGACACCGTTTATCGGCCGCAGAAAAACGCGGTGCTGGAATTCGTGATGACGCGGCGTCGCTTGCGTCATCACGAGTGGACGATTCCGCATCGCGACACCCGAATGTTGCTCAAGGCCCTCAAGGCCAGCCACATCGTGTGGTACACCCCCGATCAGGACTTCGGGCTGGAGCATGCGGTATTCGCTCCTTTTTTCGGCATACCAGCCGCCACCATCACCACCCCGGCCCGGCTGGCCGCCGTCAACCAGGCCGCCGTCATGCTCATCCACTTCTGCCGCGACGGTGATCAGGAACGCTACCGCTTCCTGATCACGCCCCCCGTGGAGGGCTATCCCAGCGACGATCCGGTGGCCGATGCCACGCGCATCAACCACGAGCTGGAAACCCTGATACGGCGGGCTCCTGCGCAATACTTGTGGTCGCACCGCCGCTTCAAGACACGCCAGCACGGCTCTCCTTCGCCTTACCAAGTAAAGAAGAAATGGAAAAAGCGCTTGCAGTAGTGCAAGTCCTGCCCGCCCTGAACGCCGGTGGCGTTGAGCGCTGCACACTGGAAACAGCACGTGCGCTGGTGGCTGCTGGACACCGCTCCATCGTGATTTCCAGTGGCGGCCGCCTCGTACCCCAACTCGAAGCTGAGGGCAGCCAGCACATCCAGTTACCGGTGGAGCGCAAATCGCTGCTGAGCCTGCGGCAAGTGGGGCCTTTGCGCCGGCAACTGGCCGCCCTGAACGCCGACATCGTGCATGCACGCTCCCGTGTGCCGGCCTGGCTCTGCTGGCTGGCTCTGCGCAAGATGCCCGCGGCGCGGCCGCACTTTGTCACCACCATGCACGGCTTGCACTCCGTGAGTCCTTACAGCGCCATCATGACCAAAGGCGAACGGGTCATTGCCGGGTCGGCCACCGTGCGCGACTACATTATCGAGAACTACCCGCGCTGCGATCCCGCGCGCCTCCGGCTGATTGCCGAAGGGGTGGATCCCGCCGAGTTTCCTTATGGCTACCAGCCAAGCGTCGAGTGGCTCGCCGCTTGGCGGGCGAGCTTTCCCATGCTGACCGGCAAGCGGCTCCTCACCCTGCCGGGCCGGCTTACCCGCCTCAAAGGGCATGCGGATTTCTTGTCGCTGATTGCCGCCCTGCGCAGCGAATTCCCTGATGTGCACGGGCTCATCGTCGGCGACAGCGAGCCCGGGAAAACCGCCTATGCCGAATGGCTGCGGGCTGAAGTGAACACAGCCGGGCTCGCCGATGCGATCACGTTTACCGGGCATCGCAGTGACATCCGTGAAGTGCTGTCGCAGTCCGATATGGTGTTTTCCCTGTCCACCAAGCCGGAAACTTTCGGCCGTACGGTGCTGGAGGCCTTGCGTCTGGGGCGCCCGGTCATGGGCTGGAACAAGGGCGGCGTCGGCGAAGTACTCGCAGCCTGCTATCCCCGTGGACAAGTCACTCCCGGGGATCATGCGGCACTGCTTGCCCAAACCCGCGACTGGCTGCAGGCACCCGATCAGCCGGCAGACACCCCGCTGTTCCAACTGCAAGACATGTGCGACCAGACCCTGGCGTTGTATGCCGAACTGGCGGCCACGGCTGGTTGAAACGGACGGCCACGCTGTCACTGCTCCGTAAAGATTGGCATCATTGCCGACCTTGATACCTGCTCCGACGTCGCCCGCAAGGATCACCCCATGAAGAAGGCACTCATCACCGGCATCACCGGCCAAGACGGCTCCTATCTGGCCGAGCTGCTGCTCGAGAAAGGCTATGAAGTGCATGGCATCAAACGTCGTGCGTCGTTGTTCAATACCGAGCGCATCGACCATCTTTACCAGGACCCGCATATCGACAACCGCCGACTGGTGCTGCATTACGGCGACCTGTCCGACTCGTCCAACCTGACCCGTGTTCTGCAGGAAGTGCAGCCTGACGAGGTATACAACCTCGGCGCGCAGTCACATGTGGCCGTGTCATTCGAATCGCCGGAGTACACGGCCGATGTCGACGGCATCGGCACACTGCGCCTGCTCGAAGCCATCCGCCTCTTAGGCCTCGAAAAGAAAACCCGTTTCTACCAGGCCTCGACTTCCGAGCTGTATGGCCTTGTGCAAGAAATTCCGCAAAAGGAAACCACGCCGTTTTATCCGCGCTCGCCGTATGCCGTGGCCAAACTCTATGCCTACTGGATTACCGTGAACTATCGCGAGTCCTACGGCATGTATGCCTGCAACGGCATCCTCTTCAACCACGAATCGCCGCGTCGTGGCGAAACCTTCGTCACGCGCAAAATCACGCGCGGCCTGTCCAATATTGCCCAAGGTCTGGAACAATGCCTGTACATGGGCAATATGGATGCGCTACGAGATTGGGGACATGCCAAAGACTATGTGCGCATGCAGTGGATGATGTTGCAGCAGGAAAAGCCCGAAGACTTCGTGATTGCTACCGGCGTGCAGTATTCCGTGCGCGAATTCATTCGCAAGAGCGCGGCCGAGCTTGGGCTTGACGTGGAGTTCCAGGGCACAGGTGTAGACGAGAAAGCGGTGGTCGCCGCCATTCGTGGCGACAAAGCCCCGGCCCTGAAAGTGGGCGATGTGATTGTGAAAGTCGACCCACGTTATTTCCGCCCTGCCGAGGTGGAAACCCTGCTCGGCGATCCGACCAAGGCCAAAGACAAGCTTGGCTGGGTGCCGGAAATCACTCTCGATGAAATGATCCGCGAAATGGTCGCGCACGACTTTGAAAAAGCCTGCCGCCATGCCCTGCTGAAAACCCACGGCTACGATGTCGCCGTGAGCCGCGAGAACTGAGGCCGCCATGCTGCCCCCTGACGCCACCTACTATGTAGCCGGCCACCGCGGAATGGTGGGGTCAGCCATCGTGCGCCGGTTACGCGCACAGGGCTGTGCCAACATCCTCACGCGCACACATGCCGAACTCGACCTCACGCGGCAGCAGGCCGTAGAAGATTTTTTCCGCTCTGAAAAACCGGATGTCGTGATACTGGCGGCGGCAAAAGTGGGCGGCATCCATGCCAACAACACTTACCCCGCCGAATTCATTTACGAGAACCTGATGATGCAGGCCAATGTCATCCATCAGGCTCATGCCAGCGGCGTACAAAAACTGCTGTTCCTCGGCAGCTCCTGCATTTATCCACGCCTGGCACCGCAGCCCATGCCAGAAGACTGCCTGCTCACGGGCACGCTGGAACCCACCAACGAGCCTTACGCCATAGCCAAGATTGCCGGCATCAAACTTTGCGAATCCTATAACCGGCAATACGGGCGAGATTACCGCTCGGTGATGCCCACCAACCTCTACGGCACCAACGACAACTTCCACCCCGACAACAGCCATGTGCTCCCGGCCCTGATGCGCCGCTTCCATGAAGCCACTCAAAGTGACGCCGACGTGGTGACCATCTGGGGCACAGGCACGCCGATGCGCGAGTTCCTGCATGTCGATGACATGGCCGCTGCTTCATTGTTTGTGCTCGGTCTCGACAGCACCACGTATGCGGCCAACACGGCCCCCATGCTGTCGCATATCAATGTCGGCACCGGCAGCGACGTGACCATCCGCGAGCTGGCGGAAAAAATTGCCGGCGTGACCGGCTTCAAGGGCCGTATCGCCTTCGACACCAGCAAGCCCGACGGCACGCCTCGCAAACTCATGGATGTCTCACGACTGGCACGGATGGGCTGGACCGCATCCCTTTCACTAGACGAAGGCCTGCGCAGCACTTACGCCTGGTTCCTCGAGCACGGCAAGGACATGCGCCAATGAATATCCTCCCCGTCATCATGGCCGGCGGCTCCGGCACACGGTTGTGGCCGCTTTCGCGTGAGCTGCATCCCAAACAGTTCCTGACCCTGCCCGGGCAGACGCAGTCGATGTTGCAAACGACGGTCGCCCGCCTCAAAGGACTGAGCGACGCCAATCCACTGGTGATCAGCAACGAAGCACACCGCTTCATCGCCGCCGAGCAACTGCGGCAGATGGGCAAGCTCAAAGGCAACATCCTGCTCGAGCCCGTGGGCCGCAATACAGCGCCGGCCATTGCACTGGCTGCGCTCACCGCCATGCGCAATGGCGCCGATCCGGTGCTGCTGGTGCTCGCCGCCGATCACGTCATCAATGACACGGCGGCCTTCCAGGCAACGGTCCGAAAAGCACTTCCGCTAGCAGATACCGGCAAGCTCGTGACGTTTGGCATCGTGCCGACGGCGCCCGAAACCGGCTATGGGTATATCCGTCGTGGCGAACAACTCGCCGAAGGTGCCTATACCGTTGCCGCCTTTGTGGAAAAGCCCGACCTCAAGACCGCACAGGATTATCTGGCCTCTGGCCAGTACGACTGGAATAGCGGAATGTTTTTGTTTCGCGCCAGCGTTTATTTGCAAGAACTGAAAGCCCACCGTCCCGACATTCTCGAGGCCTGCCAGAAAGCACTGGCGAGCGCGCAAAGCGATCTCGACTTCGTGCGTGTGGATGCCGCCGCATTTGAAGCCTGCCCCTCCGACTCCATCGACTATGCCGTGATGGAAAAAACTGCACTGGCCGCGGTGGTACCGATGGCGGCCGGCTGGAGCGATGTGGGGGCGTTCTCCTCGCTGTGGGAAATCAGCGCCAAGGACGAGAACGGCAATGCCTTCAATGGAGACGTTTTTGCGCTCGATACCCAAAACACCTTTGTCGATGCCGAGAATGCGCTGGTCGCGACAATCGGCTTGCGTAACACCATCGTTGTACAGACCAAAGATGCTGTTCTAGTGGCAGCTCGCGACCGCGTGCAAGACGTAAAGAAGATTGTCGAGCAACTGAAGGCGGAAGGCCGCAGCGAACACAAACTGCATCGCCAGGTGTATCGCCCTTGGGGGCATTACGACTCGATTGATGCCGGCAGCCGCTATCAGGTCAAACGCATCACCGTCAGCCCGGGCGCCAAGCTCTCGGTGCAGATGCATCATCACCGTGCCGAGCACTGGATCGTGGTGTCGGGCACGGCGCGCGTGACGCTGGATGGGGTAGACCGTTTACTGGCCGAGAACGAGTCCGTTTACCTGCCCATCGGGGCGGTGCACGCACTGGAAAACCCGGGCAAGATTCCGCTGGAGTTGATCGAGGTACAAGTCGGCGCCTATCTGGGCGAGGACGACATCGTGCGCCTGGAGGACCGTTATGGCCGTGAGGAAAAAGCGCGCTGACGCGCTCCTGCTGCCCTCCCGACCGGCCAACTCCACCCTCCGGACGCTTGCATGCTGTTCAATTCACTGGAATTCCTTTTCCTTTTTCTGCCGCTCGTTCTGCTGCTATTTTTTGCGGCAGCACGGCTTTCTCCACGCGCGGCGATTGTCAGCCTGACGCTGGCCTCGCTTTTCTTTTACAGCTGGTGGGATGTGCGCTTCCTGCCAGTGCTGTTGCTCTCCATCAGCTACAACTACGGCATGGCCCGGTGGATTGCTGTCGCGGGCCGGCAAGCTGGCCGCGTGTTGGCGCTAGCGGTCAGTGGCAATCTGGCCGCGCTGTATTTCTATAAATACCTCGACTTCAGCATTGTCAGCATCAATGCGGCCACCGGGCTGGCACTCCCCCTGCAGCAACTGGAACTTCCGCTGGGCATTTCCTTTTTCACCTTCACCCAGATCGCCTATCTCGTCGACGTTCGGCGGCAGCAGGCCGACACCACCAGCCCGGTCAACTACGCGCTGTTCGTGACCTATTTTCCACACCTGATTGCCGGCCCAATCCTGCACCACGCACAGATGATGCCGCAGTTCCGTTTGCCTGCCGTGTTCCGCCCAGCGCCTGCTGCACTGGCCGCGGGCCTGTTGTTCCTCACCATCGGCCTGGTGAAGAAGATCATCCTCGCCGACGAATTCGCAAGTTATGCCTCGCCAGTGTTCCGCATGGCCGATGCCGCCGCCGGCATGAGCATGGCCGAAGCCTGGGCGGGAGCGCTGGCCTACACCCTGCAGCTGTACTTTGATTTCTCCGGCTACTGCGACATGGCCCTCGGTATTTCGCTGATGTTCAACATCCGTCTGCCACTCAATTTCGCGTCTCCTTACAAAGCCGCCAACATCATCGAATTCTGGCGCAGCTGGCACATGACCTTGTCGCAATTCCTGCGCGACTATCTCTATATTCCCTTGGGCGGAAACCGCTTCGGGGTCTGGCGCCGCTACCTCAACCTCTTTCTCACCATGCTGCTCGGCGGGCTGTGGCACGGCGCAAACTGGACATTTGTGATCTGGGGCTGCCTTCACGGGGGCTTTCTGATCATCAACCACGGCTTTCAGGCGTGGCGCCAGCGGCTCGGATTGCCAGCCCTGCCGCGCGCCGTCGGCATCGCGCTCACACTGACCGTTGTCGTGCTGGCTTGGGTGCCTTTCCGAGCCGATAACCTAGACCAGGCACTTGCGCTCTGGCAGGCCATGCTCAGTCTTGGTGGTGGTCTGGAGGGTGACACACTGTCCGGTATCCGCCTGAGCAAGGCAGCGAACTGGATTATCGGCGGACTACTCGCTGTCCTGCTGCTGCCCAACAGCCAGGACATCGTGGGCCGCTTCCAGCAACGACTTGAGTCAGTAGCCGTTGCTCCGGCCAAGCGTTGGCTGGTGCTCGGCCTGCTGCTGGGCCTTGTCTTCAGCCTGACAGTCATGAGCATCGGCCATGTCTCCGAATTCCTTTATTTCCAGTTCTAACAGCCGACACTTCCTGACGGGCTTCGCTCTTGCGGCCAGCCTGCTGCTGCTCTGCGGCAGCGGACTCGGGCTCTACCTCGGCCCGCCCAGTGGCGATCTCATGCGCATCGGCAGGATGGCCAGCATCGACTGGCAACCCACCCGATCACAGGCGCCGCTCTCCGTCATGGCTAACCCGCCCGATGGCCCGACCGATGTGCTGGTCCTCGGCGACTCGTTTTCCGCCGCCAATGCCTGGCAAAGCGAGGTCAGCAGACGTCATGGCTTGCGCCTAGAAACCTGGCACTACAACAGCATCGTCTGTCTGGACGACTGGTTGCAGCGCCGCCTGCGCGACCCGTCTACCAACGCGCCGCGGCACATCATTGTGCAATCCATCGAGCGCGAGACACTGGCCCGCTTCAGCGCACCAGCTCAAGACTGCTCTCCCGGCAAGCAAGCGCCACGGGCACTGGCCGTTCCCGCCAGCACCCTGCGCAGCGATGACCTGCCCAGTCTGTACCCTGTGGACTTGCGCTATCTGTTGGCCGCCGCCACGCATCATTTCCGCAGCAGCAACGAACAGGGCCGCCAGCAACGGCGGTCTGCGGTCACTGTCGACCTGACCGATAGCGCACGCTTCTCCAACCGGCGTGCGGCGCGCTTGGCCTACTTTCACGGAGATGAGCGGCAATGGGAGGACTGGACAGCGGCACGACAAAGCGCTGCCGTGCGCTATTTCGAACAACTGCGAACACTGGCTGCCGCACACGGCAAACAGCTGCATATCGTGATCGTTCCCAACAAAAGCACCAGCTACGCCCCCTGGGTGAAGCCCGGCCAACGGACAGACCACCGCCAGCCGGAGCTGTTCACCGAACTGGAGGCTGTGCTGGGGCGCGACAGTAATTACCTGCCGGCGTTCCGGCATGCCGCCGGACAGCAGATCGACTTTTATCGCCCCGACGACACGCATCTCAGCCTTGACGGCTATCGCGGTCTGGCGGAGCTGGTGGCCAGACGAAGTGGGCTGGAGAAGCGGCTCCCCTGACAGTAATTAGCGTTTGCCGCTGATAATGTCTCTACTTCTGGGGAGGGGGGAAGTTGGGAGGATTATCAGTGAAAGGGAAAAGCAAATGCCCAAAATAACACCGCCCAGCTTGCTGGGCGGTGGGTGGGGCTTTTTAGCGGCTATTTGTATTCTTCAGGAATGTTTTCAAGCTGGCGATCAAGTTCCCAGTCTTGAGGACACTCTTTAGGGCTCCACCACTTTGCACCCTTTGACACCCACTCATCCCGATGTCTTTTAATTGCAATCAGCGTCGCGTCCTCATAACCAAATTCAACACCACAGCATGAGCAAATGTCATGAGTAGGCGTTCTACCATCTTCTCCCCAAGGGAAAAACGGCTGCACAAGGCCACAGACTCTACAAGTTGATAGCGCGTTCTCACTGAGCATTGAAATAATCCAAATTTGACGGATACCCATGCTTAGTAGCATCGGGCCGGTACATGGTCCTAGGAACACCATTCGCATCCATGATACCGAATGTGTTCGTGCTCTGGTTATAACGAACTACATCACCATTTGAGCGAACCTTGGAGAGAGTCCCAGCCGGTGGGCTATGGAGAAAATCTTTAGCCGCGTCAGCATATTGCTTGGCATTTCTAAATTCAGGGAACTCTGCGCCGTGCTTCTTCCAATGCTGAAAGGCATTATCGACTGAGTTCCATCCCTTCCTCGCATTTTCAGTCCAGATGGGTCCACTCTTTGCAACACTCTTGCCGCCCTTCAGTATCCATGCATTTGCATAGGGAACAGCCAGGCTTCCGAGACTGATCCCAAAATCAATCCCTTTGTCCTTGGCATTTGCATGATCGCCCATCGCCAAATAGTAGGCCCACCATGTGGCATCCCACGCCAGAGAGGCCGCATCAAGAGCCGTGTCTGAGAGGGCAATAGGCTCACGACCATCCGGGTCCCTATGCGTGTACGGATCATTCAAGCCATAAGCGTAGCGATTGATCTGGCTTGGGCCCCCAGAAAGAAAACTAACGGGGTCAGGCTGATAAAACCGGCCGATAACGGGGTTGTAGTAGCGGTGTTTCAGGTACAGAAGATCATTACGTTCCTGTATGCCGCCCACATAGGCGCTTCGCGAGCGATCAGCGGTGGCAACTTTGTCCGCCAACTGCTCACCAAACGGAGAGTACCGGTACTTTGCAACGACAAATCCCTCCGGCGTCAGCACTCTCATGGTGGAGCCTGCATGATCCTGAACGTGAAACCGGATCCGTTCTTTGGTCGCCGCTTCTACTACGGCCGGCGCCACCAAGACGCCCAGCAGAGCCACCAGACAGGGCAGCATCCACCGCCACCAGCCACGCACCATCCACTCCCGCACGTTTGATGTATTCATGGCAATCATCCTAGGTAATGACCGGTATCAGCCAACAGATCAGGCACCGGACACGTGGCTTTTTACTGGAATCACAAGACCAAGCTGTGTGCGTGGCCCAACCCTTTGGGACATCTCCCTCAGCGGCCGCTATTCCATTTTGCGATGCTTGTAGATGGCTATTGCCGCTTCATCACCATCAACCAACCTCTCGTAGAAAGAATCGTCGTTTGCCCATTCAGGGAAACTGAGCCGCTTTATACCCATCATGAGGGGCTGCTGCCCAAAGACCATACACCAACCCTTCGGCACAGAAGAGTCAATCACCTCAAACATCTCGATTGGATAAGGATAGGGATAATCACTTTCTTCTACTGTATGCAGATAAACACGAATTCCTCCATCACCCCAACGGTCCACCGCCAAGACGATATAGATGCTATCGACAACTAGATTCTCGTCCGCTCCCTCGCGATTGATAGATTCCGCCAGACGCTTCTTGACCATTGAATTGGGTAACTTATCAACATCGTTGGCAATACACCTGACACGCATAGATATCCCCCGGGCATTATCGGCCAGTGTCAGCATGGTGCTTGAACTTGAAGTCCATAAGCTTGCCAGTCGTTGGATCGCGCACATAATGGACCTCTGACAGGATGCCGTTAGCAGACCTCTCGGTGTAACTCCACTTCTCCATTCCCTTGAATTTTGGATCACCTAAATTGTCGATAATCTTTACGCCTTTACCCTGCTTTGCAGCATCAAGAACCATCTGATCCATTAAGCTTTTTGGAGCCCTACTGAATTTGTCTGTTGTGGTTGCAACAGCTCCAAGCTTCTTTATATCTCTGACGTAATCGGCAGGATTAACCGTATCAAGCAAAATCCCCCCAAGGAAATCCAGACTAAACTTCTCGTCTGCAATCTGATTGGATATTCCTATGTGCCGGTTCCAGCCATCAACATCCCATTTAAGCAGTGAGTACACAGCCATTGCATCATTGAATAAAATTTCTCGTAGGCCATCATCGCTCAAGACATCAAGTGCCGACTGCCCACTAGGGTCACGAAATGTGTACGGATCATTCAAGCCATAAGCGTAGCGATTGATCTGGCTTTGGCCTCCAGCAAGAAAACCAACGGGGTCGGGCTGATAAAACCGGCCGATAACGGGGTTGTAGTAGCGGTGTTTCAGGTACAGAAGATC
>JAUXNL010000598.1 GCA_030684415.1 Moraxellaceae bacterium
CCGGGCAAGCGCTACTACGGTGGCTGCGAGCATGTGGACGTGGTGGAACAGCTCGCCATCGACCGCGCCAAGCAGCTCTTCGGGGCCGACTACGCCAACGTGCAGCCGCATGCCGGCTCGCAGGCCAACGGCGCCGTTTTCCTGGCCCTGCTCAATGCCGGCGACACCGTGCTGGGCATGAGCTTGGCCCATGGCGGCCATCTTACCCATGGAGCCAAGGTCAACTTCTCCGGCAAGAGCTACAACGCCGTGCAGTACGGTCTGAACGCCGAAACGGGTGAAGTCGATTACGCCGAAGTCGAGCGTCTGGCGCTGGAACACAAGCCGCGCATGATCATCGCTGGCTTCTCGGCCTACAGCCGCATCATGGACTGGCAGCGTTTCCGCGACATCGCCGACAAGGTCGGTGCTTACCTGATGGTCGACATGGCCCACGTCGCCGGCCTCGTGGCCGCCGGCGTGTACCCGAGCCCGGTGCAGATTGCCGACGTCACCACCACGACCACGCACAAGACGCTGCGCGGCCCGCGTTCTGGCCTGATCCTGGCGAAGAAGAACGAAGAAATCGAAAAGAAGCTGCAGAGCGCCGTGTTCCCCGGCATTCAGGGCGGCCCGCTGGAGCATGTGATTGCCGCCAAGGCCGTCGCCTTCAAGGAAGCCATGGCGCCCGAGTTCGTCACGTACCAGCAGCAGGTGGTCAAGAACGCACAGACCATGGCCCGCGTACTGATCGAACGCGGCTACGACATCGTCTCCGGCGGCACCGACAACCACCTCTTCCTGCTCTCGCTCATCAAGCAGGACGTGACCGGCAAGGACGCAGACGCCTGGCTGGGCGATGCCTCCATCACCGTGAACAAGAACGCCGTGCCGAATGATCCGCGCTCACCGTTCGTGACCTCCGGTATCCGTATCGGCACCCCCGCCGTGACCACGCGCGGTTTTGGCGAAGCCGAATGCGCCGAGCTGGCTGGCTGGATTGCCGATGTGATCGACAGCCGTGGCGATGCCGCGGTGATCGCGGCGGTTGCCGCGAAAGTGAAGACGGTCTGCGCAAAGTTCCCGGTTTACGCGGCCTGAACCGATGATCCATCCCCCTCTCCCTTTGGAAGAGGGCCGGGGTGAGGGGCAGCGTCCGGGTCAACCACCGCCCCTCATCCGCCCCTTCGGGGCACCTTCTCCCGAAGGGAGAAGGACGTTATAGATGCACTGTTGTTGCCGAAACATCAGGAAGGCTCTTTAGGGGTTTTACATGCACTGTCCGTTCTGTGCTGCCGATGACACGAAAGTGATCGACTCCCGCCTTGTCGCCGACGGCGATCAGGTCCGCCGCCGCCGCGAGTGCGCGGTGTGTGGCGAACGCTTCACCACCTTTGAAACCGCCGAACTCGTGCTGCCCCGCGTCATCAAGTCTGATGGCGTGCGCCAACCGTTCGACGACGCCAAATTGCGCTCCGGCATGATGCATGCCCTGCAAAAGCGCCCCGTCTCCATCGAAAAAATCGACGAAGCCATTCTCCGCATCATGCACCGCCTACGCGCTACCGGTGAGCGTGAGGTGAAGTCGCGTCTGGTTGGTGAGTTGGTGATGGACGAATTGCGTAAGCTCGACTCTGTGGCCTATGTGCGCTTTGCCTCGGTTTACCGCAGCTTTCAGGACATCAGCGAATTCCGCACCGAAATCGAAATGCTCGAACGCGCGCAGGACGAGCAGTAAGCCATGTCTGCCATTGCCGACCTTCGCTACATGGCCCTCGCGCTGCAGCAGGCCCGGCGCGGCCGTTACACCACGCAACCGAATCCGCGCGTGGGCTGTGTGCTGGTCAAGGATGATGTGATTGTCGGTGAAGGCTTCCATGCGCGCGCCGGTAGCCCACATGCGGAAATCGCCGCACTGCGCCAGGCCGGCTATCGCGCCTATGGCGCCACCGCCTACGTCACGCTGGAGCCCTGCGCACATCACGGCCGCACGCCACCCTGCGCCAACGAACTGGTGATTGCCGGCATCAAGCGCGTGGTCATGGCCACGCTCGACGCCAATCCACTGGTGGCCGGCAAAGGCAAAAAAATTCTGGAAGAGGCCGGCATCGATACCGTCGTGGGCGTACTGGAAGACGACGCCCGTGCGCTGAATGCCGGCTTCTTGCGACGCATGAACGGCGGCCTGCCGTGGGTGCGCGCCAAAATCGCCACCAGCCTCGACGGCCGCACCGCCATGGCGTCGGGTGAATCCCGCTGGATTACGGGAGCGGAAGCTCGCCGCGACGTGCAGAAGTGGCGCGCCATGAGCAGCGCCATCATCACCGGCATCGGCACCGTGCTCGCCGACGACCCCGCGCTCACCGTGCGCCCGGACGAGTGGGCCGACTGGACGCATGGCGAAGTGGTGCCGCCCTGGCGCGTCGTACTCGACAGCCATTTCCGCACACCGCTTAACGCCAAGCTGCTGAAAGTGCCGGGCCGCACGTTGATTGTCGGCACGCATTCGGTGCTCGACCGCATGACCGCGCTCAGCGATGCCGGCGCCGACATCCTGGTCTTGCCGGGGCGTGATGGGCGGGTCGATGTGCAGGTGCTGCTGAAGCTGTTGGGAGAAGAAGGCGCCAACGAGGTGCTGATCGAAGCCGGCGCCGGCGTGAACGGCGCTTTTGCACGCGCCGGCCTGATTGATGAATATGTGCTGTACCAGGCGCCCATCCTGTTGGGCAGCTCAGCGCGCCCGATGCTCGACTGGCCTTTGCAAAGCATGCGCGACCAGCGCCGCCTGACCATTACCGACACGCGCATGGTGGGCGGCGACATCCGCCACCTCGCCAAACCGAAATGACGCTCTTTTCCCTGCGCGGAAAAGAGTGAAGGAACAGGAGATACAGATGTTCACCGGCATCATCGAAGCGGTTGGCTCCATTCGCGCCATCGAGCCGCGCGGTGGCGATGTGCGCTTGCATATCGCCACAGGCAAGCTCGATCTTGCCGACGTGAAGCTCGGCGACTCCATCGCCACCAACGGTGTCTGCCTGACGGCGGTGGAATTGCCGGGTGACGGCTTTGTCGCCGATGTCTCCACCGAAACGCTCACGCGCTCGACATTGAAAACATTGAAGGTCGGCACGCGCGTCAATCTGGAAAAAGCATTACAGCCGCAATCGCGACTTGGCGGCCATATTGTCAGTGGCCACGTAGACGGCATCGGCGAAGTGGTCAGCCGCGAAAGCTCGGCGCGCGCCGTGCTCTTCCGTGTGCGTGCGCCCAAGGAGCTGGCGAAATACATTGCCGAGAAAGGCTCCATCACCACCGACGGCATCAGCCTCACGGTGAATGGCGTGCACGGCGCAGAATTCGATCTCACCATCGTGCCGCATACCGTGCAGGAAACGAATATCGCGGGCTGGCAGCCGGGCACGGTGCTGAATCTGGAGGTCGATGTGATTGCCCGTTATCTGGAGCGGCTGCTGCTGGGCAACAATGCCGCCAGCGCCAATGGCGGCAGCAACATCACCACGGAATTCCTGGCCGAAAACGGCTTCATGAGGAAGGGATGATCATGCTCAGAACCTGGCTACTGGCCGCCCTGCTGGCCCTGCCCGTCACCACACTGGCGACAACCGCGCCCGAAACCAAACGCGAACTGGCGGAACGGTATTTTTCCATCGCAGGCCTGGACGCCACGTACACTGACAAGCGCAAGATCGACGCCATGCTGCAGGCCATGATCAAGGACATGCTGAATGCCACGGCGGCCAGCATGACACCCGATCAGGTCAGTGCCTTCAACAAACACATGGACAACATGATGCCGTCCATCAACGAACTGGTGCAGTCGTATCTCGGCCGCATGAAGCCCGAGATGGTGAGCGTCATCACCGAGACTTACACCATAGAAGAGCTCAACGCACTGATTGCGTTTTACTCGTCACCCGAAGGCCGCAATGTGGTTGCCAAAAGCCCGAGCATCGTCAACGGCATGATGGCCGTGACCAACAAGCACTCCGGACAACTGACACAAGAGCTTTACAACATTCTTGTCAGCCACATCCAGGCTGTCATGACGGGACATATAAAATGACACTGAACACGATTGAAGAACTGATTGCCGATATCCGTCTCGGGCGCATGGTGGTCCTGATGGACGACGAAGATCGCGAAAACGAAGGCGATCTCGTGATGGCGGCCACGCATTGCCGGCCCGAAGACATCAATTTCATGGCGAAATTCGGCCGCGGCCTGATCTGCATGCCGATGACGCGCGAGCGATGCGAAGCGCTGAAGCTGCCATTGATGGTGCAACGCAACGGCTCCGGTTACGGCACCAAGTTCACTGTCTCCATTGAAGCCGCGACCGGCGTGTCCACCGGCATTTCCGCTGCCGACCGTGCCCGCACGGTGCAAGCAGCGGTGGCACGCGATGCCAAGGCCTCCGACATCGTGCAGCCCGGGCACATTTTCCCGTTAATGGCAGAGCCCGGCGGCGTGCTGCGCCGTGCAGGCCACACAGAAGCCTCCTGCGATCTGGCGCGGCTTGCCGGCTTTGAGGCCGCAGGCGTCATCTGCGAAATCATGAACGAAGACGGCTCCATGTCACGCCGCCCGGAGCTGGAAAAATTCGCGCAGGAGCATGGCCTGAAAATCGGCACGATTGCCGATCTCATCCACTACCGCATGGTCAATGAGCAAACAGTCGAACGTATCGACACGCGCACGCTGCCCACCGAATACGGCGACTTCACTCTGCACGCCTATCGCGAAGCCGATGGTAGCGATACGCATATCGCGCTGGTCAAGGGCAATGCCACGCCGGGCGTGCTACCCACCGTGCGTGTGCATGCCGTCAATCCCCTACGTGATTTGCTGCATGCGCGCTACAACGGCCGCCTCGGCTGGAACCTGCAAAAAAGCCTGAAAGAAATTGCGGCGGCCGACTTCGGCATCATCGTGCTGCTCGGCCAGGACTATGTATCTGCCGACATGGTGGGGCATATCGAGGAATTCTTCGGTGGCCCGCGTGTGCGCAATGCCGATGGCTCCGGCATGTACCGCAACATCGGCACCGGCTCGCAAATCCTGCGCGACCTGGGCGTCACGAAAATGCGCCTGTTGAGCTCGCCCATGAAATTCAACGCGCTCTCCGGCTTCGGCCTCGAGATCGTGGAGTACGTCACCACCGAGTGATGACTGACCCACTCTCCCTGCTTGCAGGGAGAGGACTGGGGTGAGGGGCTGGCACCATGCCGACCCTACCCCTCCCCCGATCCTCTTCCCGCCAGCGGGAAGAGGAAGAACCGATGAAGGAAACAGAAAATGAGCAAGATCACCTTTGTGGAAGGCAACTTTACCCAGGCCGATGCGAAGTACGCCATCGCTGTCGCCCGCTTCAACAGCTTTGTCGTGGAATCGCTGCTGGACGGCGCCATCGACACACTCAAGCGTCATGGTGTGAAAGAAGAAAACATCACCGTGGTGCGCGTACCGGGCGCCTGGGAGCTGCCGTTGGTGGCCAAGAAACTGGCTGAAAAGAAATCTTTCGACGCCATCATCGGTCTTGGCGCGGTGATTCGTGGTGGCACACCGCATTTTGATTTTGTCTGTAATGAAGCCGCCAAAGGCCTCGGCGCTGTCGGTCTGGAATTCGGCCTGCCGGTGATTTTCGGCGTGCTCACCACCGACTCGATCGAACAAGCCATCGAGCGCTCCGGCACCAAGGCCGGCAACAAGGGCGCGGATGCAGCACTCGGCGCCATCGAAATGGTGTCGGTCATCAAGGCTATCGGCTGATTTCACGACTGACAGCTCATGTAACACCTGGCGGGAGCAGAGCCCTCTGCCTCCGCCGTTTTACCGGGCAGCCCGGTAAAACGCCACTCCATTTCTGGTGAAAGTACGTGAACAAAAGCAATACCAGCGGCATCAAGCCCTCCGCACGACGCAAGGCACGGCGCTTTGCCATGCAGGCCCTTTACGAATGGGCCATTTCGGGCAATGTGATGCTCGAGATCGAGGCGCGCTATCGAGTCGAGAACGACATGCACAAAGTCGACCTCGATTATTTTCATGAGTTGATTCATGAAATCGTGAATCACTCCGACGCTATCGACGATGCCTATCTTTCGCATCTCGACCGCAAGTTCCACGAACTTGACCATGTCGAGCGTGCCATCCTGCGTATCGGCACTTATGAGTTGCTGCACCGCATCGATGTGCCTTACAAGGTTGTCATCAATGAAGGCATCGAGCTGGCCAAGGATTTCGGCGCAACCGAATCGCACAAATATGTGAACAGCATTCTGGATGAAGTGGCCAAGCAGCATCGCACGGTCGAGCGCCCGGCCTGAGTCCGGCCCGGCTGACCACCAGACGGCTTGCCAAAAAAATTCACCCGCGCTTCGACTGGGTTCTCCTGAGCTCGTCGAAGCACACGCAAATGCATGGCAAGGTATTTTTCAGCTCGCGGTTAGCCGCCTGACGCATCAACACGATTCACATACCTGACTCAGATACCTGACTCATATACCTGAGTCACACCGGGATCACAGGCTTGACTCACACAGCTGGGCACCACATGGACGAGTTCGCACTGATACGCCAGTTTTTCACGCAGGGGCCCACACGGCCCGACGTGAGCGCGGGCATCGGTGACGATGCCGCGCTGTTGCAAGTGCCTGTAGGGCAAGAGCTGGTCGTCACCACCGACACGCTGGTAGCCGGCCGGCATTTTCCTGACGATGCCGCCGCCTTTGATATCGGCTGGAAAAGCCTGGCGGTGAATCTGTCCGATCTCGCCGCCATGGGCGCCGAGGCACGTTGGGTGACGCTGGCACTGACATTGCCCACAGCAAACGAAAGCTTTCTGCGCGAATTCGCGCGCGGCTTTTTTGCGCTCGCGGCACAAGAGCAGGTGGCGCTGGTCGGCGGCGACACCACACGCGGCCCTTTGAGCGTCACCGTCACTGCCATGGGCACCGTGCCTACCGGGCAAGCCTTGCGCCGCGGCGGCGCCGTGGCCGGTGATGACCTCTGGATTTCCGCCCCCCCCGGCGACGCCGCGCTTGGCCTGCAAATCGCGCTGGGGCAATGGGCTGACGAATTACCGGACAGCCTCGCCACCCAAGCGCTGGAACGGCTGCACCGGCCAACACCCCGCCTCGCACTTGGCCTCGCCCTTCGGCCGTTGGCCAGCGCCTGCCTGGATGTCTCCGACGGACTGGCGCAAGACCTCGGCCACCTGCTCGCCGCCTCCGGCACCGGTGCCGAACTCGATCTCGGCCTGCTGCCGCAAAGCCCGGCGCTGCGCCATATCGACCCCGCCTTTGCCAGCGTGTTTGCGCTCACCGGCGGCGATGATTACGAGCTACTGTTTACGGCGCCCGCCTCGTCGGCAACGGCAGTACAGGCACTCGGCGCCACCCGCATCGGGCGTATCACGGCCATGCCAGGCCTGCGCCTGTTCCGCGACGGCACTGCCGTCGACATGCCCCTTACCGGCTACACCCATTTCTGAGCAATACGCATGGACGCAGAAACGCACGCCGGGCTGATAAAGCGCTACTTCCGAAAGCTGGCGTTCTACAGCGCCTCTACCGCTTTAATTGCCATTTTCTTTGGTGTCCTTGGCGCCTATTCCTATCGAGACGGCTGGTTTGATTACTCCTACCTGCTGTTATTGGTACCTTACTCCGCACTGGTTGCCCGAAACGACATCAACAAAGCTCAGCAGGAAAGTGCCGGCGCTACCGAACAAGATCACGTAAGCACTCTGGATGCTGTTGCCAATGGTACGTTCTCGGTAATGCTTGCCGCGGCTGCCCTGTTCACCCTGATCGCCACCTTGAACCGCTACTGGCTCGCACAATGAGCCAAGACGACCGAGCCCTCATGAACAAACCCGATCTGCGTGACCCTCTGCAACTGCTGGCCTTCGGCTTTGGCAGCGGCCTTGCGCCCAAGGCCCCGGGCACCTTCGGCTCGCTGGCTGCCGTTGTCCTCTTTCCCTTGCTGGCCCTGCTGACACCGCTGGCCTATGGCATCGTGGTGCTGGTGGTGTCGGTCGCCGGCATCGCCATCTGCGGGCACGCCGCCAAGGCGCTAGGCGTCCATGATGATGGCCGCATCGTCTGGGACGAGTTTGCCGGCCAGTGGATTGCACTGGCCCCCTTGGTGCCGGTGGTGAGTTGGGGATGGCGCGACGCCGTCGCGGTCGTCGCCGCTTTTGCCCTCTTCCGCCTGTTCGACGTTGCGAAACCTGGCCCCATTGGCTATCTGGACAGGACACTGCATGGCGGCCTCGGCATCATTGCGGACGATCTGGCCGCCGGCGTAGCGGCGGCCCTCTGCCTGTCCGGCCTGCTGTACCTCTTCTGACCTGAGCATCGCCACTGGCGCGATGCCACGAGGCGAACCATGAAACGCCTGCTCCTGCCCTTGCTGCTACTGGCGCTGTCCGGGCTCCTGCCCGGCGCAGCGCTGGCCAGCCGTAACGACCCGCATGTCACCGTCATCGGCCTGATCGGCCAGAAAGCCATCCTGCGCATCGAAGGTCAGCAGCACATGCTCGGCGTAGGCGATTCGGCCGACGGCGTCACCGTCGTCTCCGTCAGCCGCGAAGACGCTGTGCTGCGCATCAACGGCCAGAACAAGCGACTGGGCATGGGCATGGACACCGGCGCGATTGGCGCCCGCGTCGGCGGCGGCAGCGTCGAAATCGCGATGAACCGCGTCGGCCAGTTCATCACCAACGGCCAGATCAACGGGCGCGTGGTGGAGTTTCTGGTCGACACCGGCGCCAATACTGTCTCCATGACCGCCGAAGATGCCCGCGTGCTTGGCATCGACTACAAGCTCAATGGCCAGCGCGGCATGAGCACCACTGCGGCCGGACCGGTGGAGGCGTGGTCGGTGACCTTGGCCTCGGTCAAAATCGGCCCGATCGAGGTGAAGAACGTGCAGGCCACCATCCGCGAAACCCCGCGCATGACACCCATCCTGCTGGGCATGACCTTCCTGGCCCGCGTCAACCTGCAGCAAGAGCAGAACCGCATGCGCCTGAGCGCGCGCTGATCCCGTCCTTATAGCCCCTCTCTGTCTTTCGCCCATCCGCAGTATTTCGCCCACCCCCTGTTCATTCGCCGACACCGCCCGGGCTGCTACAATCGCCCACCCCTGACCCCGGGAGTTGTCCCCTTGTCTGTCGTGTTTGTCGCTGCCTCCCGCCTGCCCACCCGCCACGGCGTCTTCACCATCCACGCTTTCGAAGACCCGGAGAGCGGCAAAGAACACGTTGCCCTCAGCATGGGCGAGTTCACGGATGGCAGCCCCGTGCTGATGCGCGTGCACTCGGAATGCCTGACCGGCGATGGCTTCGGCAGCCTGCGCTGCGACTGCGGCCCACAGCTTGAAGCGGCCATGGCGAATGTGGCCGCTGCCGGGCGCGGCGTGATTCTTTACCTGCGCCAGGAAGGCCGGGGCATCGGCCTGCTCAACAAGGTGCGCGCCTACCATTTGCAAGACCAAGGCGCCGACACCGTTGAAGCCAATGAACAACTCGGCTTCGCGCCCGACCTGCGCGAATACTCCATGTGTGAAGACATGCTCGCCCATCTCGGCGTGAACACCGTGCGCCTGATGACCAACAACCCGCGCAAGGTCGCGGCAATGGAGGCACACGGCATTACTGTCGCCGAGCGCGTACCGCTGATGACCGGCCGCAATCCGCACAACGAGCATTACCTCGACACCAAGCAAGACAAGATGGGGCACATGCTCGACCCGCAATAAGCCCCCCACGCTTGCGGGGTAGCCGCCGCTCATCCGCTCACGCATATTGCTGCCCGATGGCACGGGTGCCGCCCTATCGGCGCACTACACTCGAATGACGAGACGGCTGAGCAAGGGCGCAGTATGACCAGGCGCAACGGCGACAAACGCGACCACACCCACTTCCGCAGTGATCGCATCACCTGCGAAAACGGTTTTTTCTATTTTGTGACGCGTGAAGGCACACTCGAAGGCCCTTACCGCAGCCGCCAGCAGGCCGAAGTGGCGGCCGCCGTTTATATCCGTGACCATCTCGACCCCAGCAAATGTGAAAGCCGGCAACACGCACCAGATGGCCACATTTCGCGCCTGCACCGGCACCGCCTGGATTTACCCACCAAGACCGAGCTTGATCAGATCGATGATTTTCCGGTGCTGGATATGGACGCTTTGATTGCGCAGGGCGATACGCCGGAGCAGCCCGGCTGATGACGGAAAAAGGCAACCAAGAAGGCTGCCAAAATTCGCACACCGGGAAGTAGAAGCTGCTACTCGAGAACGACAGAGTCAGATCGTTCTGGCATCGACACTCTCGACCCATGAAGTCACCCGCTCTGTACAGCTACAAAGTTAGGCTGGAGCACCCAGCGCCTCTAGGCTGCCGCGCAGCAGGCATTTCTACAACACCCTTAGA
>JAUXNL010000003.1 GCA_030684415.1 Moraxellaceae bacterium
CCCCCCCCCCCCCCCCCCCCCCCCCCCCCCCCCCCCCCCCCCCCCCCCCCCCCCCCCCCCCCCCCCCCCCCCCCCCCGCTGGAGTACACCAGTGTCGGGTCAGTGGTGTCTGACCAGCGTATTGAGGTGGCCTCGCGCCTGTCCGGTTATGTGCGCGAGATGCGGGTGCAGGAGGGGGATGCCGTGCGTGCCGGTCAGGTGCTGGCACAGATAGAGGCCGCCGATGTGGACAGTGGCATTGCCCAGGCCCAGGCGCAGGCAACATCGGCCGATGCGGCCTACCGGGATGCAAAGATCGATCTTGAGCGCTACCAGACGCTGTACGAGAAGGGCAATGTCTCTGACAGCGAGATACGCAAGGTGCGTTTACGCAACGATGCCTTGCTGGAGACACTGAATCAGGCGCGTGCCGCGCTGGCGTCGGCCAGGGCGCAGCGGGATTACGCGGAAATCCGTAGCCCCATCGACGGCATTGTCGTGGCACGCCTGCGCCATACCGGTGATCTGGCGGTGCCGGGTGGCCCCTTGTTGACGCTGGAGTCCGGCCGGAATCTGGTGTTTGAGACCTTTGTCACGGAGCAGCAGATTGCCCGTATTGCCACCGGCAAGCCAGCCACCATCAGAATTGATGGTCTGGACGCGCCACTCAAGGGCAGGGTGCTTCGGGTCATCCAGTCGGCAGATCCGGTCACCCGCAGTTACCCGGTGCGGGTTGCGCTGCCCGGTGCCCGTGGTCTGATGCCCGGCATGTTTGGCCGCGTGGAGTTCGTGCTCGGCACGTCGCCGGTGCCGGTGATACCGCTGCATATGCTGGTGGAGCGTGGCGGATTGCGGGGTGTGTTTGTCGTGGGCAGCAATGGTCTGGCGACATTCCGCTGGCTTCGTCTGGGGCGGGAGTGGCCGGATCGCGTGGAGGTCACGGCTGGCCTGAGTGCCGGAGAGCATATCGTGGCACAGGCCGAGCCGGCGCTGCGTGAGGGTGATCGTATTGTGGCACTGGCGGATCGCACGCCATGAGTCAGCGTCATCAACGTCCGGGCAAGCCGCTTGCCGAAAAATCCAGTATCGCCTCCATGCTGGCGGATGCCTTTGTCACCTCGCGTCTCACGGTAGCCTTCATTCTTGCCTGTATCCTGATCGGCAGCTGGGCCTTGCTGATTACGCCACGACAGGATAATCCGCGCATCGTTGTGCCCGCCGCCAACATTACGGTGGACTTGCCCGGTGCGACGCCAGCGGAGGTCGAGGCGCTGGTGATTCGTCCGCTGGAGGCGGCCATCAAGCAGGTACCCGGTGTTGATGACGTTTTTTCCACGGCGCTGAACTCCAGGGCTGTGGTCTCGGTGGTGTTCAAGGCTGAGGAAAATCCGGAAACGGCACTGGTGCGCTTGAATGACCGTGTCGGTAGCCGGCGCGATCTCTTGCCACCGGATGCCTCCGCCCCGGTGATCCACAGTTCCAGCGTGGACGATGTGCCCATCGTCACGCTTACGCTGACCTCGGACCGCTACGATGACTATGCGCTAAAAAGATTGGCCGACCGCATGGCCGACGGGCTGCGCAGTCTTGACGATGTCGGCGCGATAGAGGTGCGGGGCGGTCGTGACCGCGAAATCCGCGTGGAGCTTGACCCGGATCGCATGCAGGCCTTTGGCATCACGCTGGACGTGGTACGGGCGATGCTGGCGGCCGGCAATGTCACGGTTCCCCTAGGGGATGTGATGCGTCATGGCGTCCGCAATGAAGTCGTTCTCGACGGTTTTCTGGAGGGCGCTGAGGGCGTGCGGCATCTGGTGGTGGGGACTCATGCAGGGCGCTCTGTCCATCTGGGCGATGTAGCCACCATCGTCGACGGTCCGCCAGATGAGCGTAACCAACTTTCGCGGCTGGCCTTCGGGCCGGCCGATTCACGCTTTGGCCAGTCAAAAGATGCCGAGATGCCGGCGGTAACGGTGGCCATTGCGAAGCAGGCGAATGCCAATGCGGTGGTCGTTGCCCGGGATGTACTTGCGCGCGCCGAGGACATGCGGGCGGCCTTTGTGCCGGAGGGCGTTACCATCGTCACGACGCGTGATGATGGCGAGTTCGCCAATGACACCATCAAAGGGCTGATCGAGCATCTGCTCATTGCCATTCTGGCCGTATTCTTTGTGGTGACGGCGTTTCTCGGTGTCCGCCAGGCCTTGATCGTCGGGCTGGCGATTCCCCTGGTATTGGCCCTTACCCTAGGCATGGTGTGGCTGGCCGGCTATAGCATCAACCGGGTCACGCTGTTCGGCCTGATCCTGGCGCTGGGCTTGCTGGTGGACGATGCCATCGTGGTTATTGAAAACATCCACCGCAACTATGATCTGCCTGGAGTGCACGATAAGCGTGCCGCAACAGTGCTGGCTACACGCGAAATCGGCAACCCAACCAATCTGGCCACGCTGGCAGTGATGCTGGTCTTTGCGTCACTGATGTCGGTTCCAGGTATGCACGGCCAGTATTTCTTCCCGATTGCCTTCACGGTACCCGTGGCCATGGCGTCGTCCCTGCTGGTGGCCTACACGGTGGTGCCTTGGGCGGCGCTGCGGTGGTTGCCACTGGGCCATGCCGCGACTTCCGGGCATGGAGATGACACCACGCATCATGGCGATGGGCCAACGGCTCTGGGGCGTCGCTTTCGCCAGATAGTGGCGCCGCTGATTGACCACTCCCACCAGCGTCGGCGTGCCTTCATGGTGATCAGCTTGCTGCTGGCATTTTCTCTTTTGCAGCCGCTGTGGCAGTTCGTGCGTCCGGCCGGTGTCAATGGGCCGCAATCTTGGTTTGGCATCGAAATGGGCATGATGCCCAAGGACAGCAAGAATACCTTCAATGTCACAATTGATCTGCCGGAGGGATCGCCCATTGAGCAGACGGATCGGGTGGCGCGCGAGATCGGCAGCCTACTGCGGCAGCGCCCGGAAATCAGCGCCTATCAGACCTGGCTGGGTGAATCGGGCATTATCGACTTCAACAGCATGCTGCGCGGGTCGGGCAACAAGTCCGGGTCCTGGGTGGCGGAAATACGTGTCATGCTCAACGACCGCCGTAAGCGCGACACGAAATCACCGGCGATTGTGCATGAACTGCGTCCGGCCATCATGGCGGTGGCGGCCCGGTATCCGGGCACGACAGTACAGTTGGTGGAAGATCCGCCTGGGCCCCCGGTGCGCGGCAACCTGTTTGCTGAAATTTATGGGAAGGACCCGGCGCGCTTGCGGGAAATTTCGGCGCAGGTAGCCAGTGAGTTCCGCAAGACCTGGGATGTCGTCGAGGTGACCGATTCGGAGCCTGCCGATGTGGTGAGGCAGCGTCTTGTGGTGGATCGCGAAAAGGCGGCTCTGTCCGGGCTGACGACAGCGGAAGTGGCGACCGCACTGCGCCGCTTGATTGATGGCGAATACCTTGGGCGCGCCCATATGACCGGTGAGTTGAATGCCGTGCCGATACGGCTGCAGATTCCGCGCCGTCACCAAGTCGACGTGACAATATTGTCGCGTGCCTTTGTCACCAATGCCCAGGGGTGGCGAGTGCCGCTCTCCGAACTGGTGCGTGTTCAGAATACGGTTTCGGATCGTCCTATCCAGCGCAAGAATGGCGAGCGTGTCAGCTATGTTGGTGGAGAGACGGATCGTATTCCACCACTCTACGCAGTACTGGATATGAACAAGCGCCTGGACGGCATGCGGCTGGCGGATGGCAGCCAGCTCACCACAGGCAATATGGGCCTGATGCCGGAGCAGGTGAGCACGATGCACGGCTACCGCCTGTTCTGGGATGGCCAGCAACGTCAGATGCTGGACACTTATCGCGACATGCTGCGTGCTCTGGCGGTGGCCATTACCTTGCTGTTTCTGGTGCTGGTGGCCTATTACCAGTCGTTCAGCCTGCCGGCGGTTGCAATGATGGCGATTCCACTGGGCCTTGCCGGCGTGGCGCCGGGACACTGGATCATGCAGCAACAGTTCTCGGCGACCTCGATTGTTGGTGTGATCGCCTTGGCCGGGGTGGTGGTGCGTAACTCCTTGCTAATCATCGACTTCGTCCTGGAGTACCGCGACAAGGGGCGGCCTTTGCGTGAGGCTATTCTTGATGCCTGCGCGATACGCTTGCGGCCCATCATGCTGACGGCGCTGGCCATTGTGCTGGGCAGTGCCGTCATGCTCTCCGACACCTTGTTCGTCGGTCTTGCCATTTCCCTGATCTTTGGCACGATTGCCGCCACTGTCCTGACCCTGATAGTGATCCCCGTCCTGCTTTACCTGCTCTTGCGGTGGAAGGAGCACAGGGCAGGCCAGCAAATATAGCGTTATCAAGAGGCGACCCGCTTCAGGGCTAAGCTGCTATATGTTTCCATCGATGCAACTTGCCTAACTGATCCGACAAGTTGCACTTGGTTTTTGAGTCCGCCATGCCATACCACCATCAGCAAGGCATCAAGTGCAAGTTCCTTGATGATCTGTGACTGCATCGACCATTAGATGACCCGACAATTAAAACAGATCAACGACAACGGCCAGATACAGCCAGCCTTCATGTGGGATATACGTAATATCAGTTAACCATGCCTCGTTAGGCGAATCAGTGCTGAACTGCCGCTGCAGTCGGTTACGTGACACTGTGTGAGCCGTTTCTGACTTATTCCGTGGCCGCCGATAGCCAACCTGGGCCTTCAGGCCTGCGCCACGAATCTGGCGACACACACGGTTCGGGCCACAAATTTCGCCATGCTCACGGAGATCACTGAATATCTTGCGATAGTCGTATACGCGGCCTGACTCAAGCCAGTGAGACGATCATCGCGCTTCGACCGATCAGATCGTGGTTCCAGCGAGTACGCATAAAAACCGCTGGGATGCACCTCCAGCAATGAGCACAGCCGGCGATAGTGGCCATTTGTGCTGTGCTCTTTGATAAAGGCGGGCCTCACTAGGACTGACTGGCGAAATATGCCGCCATGGCTTTTTTAGGAGTCGCGCTCCTCTGTGACGTGCTTGAGTTCCTTCTGAGGCCGACGGATATCCACCTGCTTATCCGTTCTGGCCTGATGCTCAGCAGTGTAAGTGCTGTACTTCCTGACCCACGCATACAGGCTATGGGTTGCGACTCCCAGTCTGTCAGTCAATTGGGCAATGCTATGTCCTAGGTACATTACTTGTCGAATCGCTTCGATCCCGAACTCTTCGGGATAACGTTTGCCGCTCATAGACTCCTATCTGATAGCCATTTTTATGGCTGGGAGGCGTCTAGAGAATTGGTGGTGATTCACCTTGTGGCCATTAAAAACCGCAGTGGTTGGTGAGACTGCGAAATGGCCTGAATGTTTGCGTCAGGCGAGACAGATTGACATTTGGTTGGTCAACCAATTATGATTCAGAAATCATACTGGAAAAAAGATCTTTCAGGGCCCGAATCCATAATGGAGAGAATTATGAATATGACGCCTATCCAGCCTCGCAAGGTTGTTTTTGATGTTACGGCCGTTCCCCGCCACTGGAACGGTGGTGATCCGGTTCTGACCCGCTTTTTTGATGCGCTATCGGTACATTTTCCTGAGGGCGAGAGATTCTTTATCCAGTCGGTTCGCAACTTTCAGGATCAGGTAAGGGATGAGCGTTTGCGTGACGATATTCGCCACTTTATCCGCCAGGAAGGCCAGCACGGCATAGTTCATGACAGATTCAACCAGGTGATGGCCGGGCAGGGCGTTGATGTCGAGACGGCCACGGCTAATTTGCGCCGTTTTATTCGTGTCTCACAGAAATACCTTCCGAAAAAATATCAACTGGCGATGACTGCGGCCTTTGAGCACTTCACCGCGACCTTGGGCGAGGCCATGCTCAAGGAAGATTCCGATATGTTTCGGGACTCAGATCCGGTAATGCGTGCCTTGTTCCTGTGGCATGGAGTGGAGGAAGTGGAACACAAAGCGGTGGCTTACGATCTTTATCAGACGGTGGCGGGCGGTGGGTATGTGACGCGCGTATCGGCTTTGGTAGTCGGCACCCTGATGATTCATCTGGTGGTAGCGCCAGTGTTCTGGAATATGCTGAAGATGGATGGCGTGACCCGCCAACCCGGAGTGATACTGCGCGGTTTGAATCGCCTTTATGGTCGCCGAGGTATTCTTGTCCGCATGATGCCAGAGTTTCTTGACTGGTTCCGCCCCGGCTTTCATCCGTGGGAAACCGGGATGCCTGAGAAAGTCGCTGCTTGGCTTGATGAGTATGGTCGTCATGGGGATCCGATGCGAGCTTCTGCTGCTGTTTACGACGGCAAGCCTCTGGAGGCGGCGGCTTGATGAAGGTGACCGACGCAGAGATGGAGTCTGACGTCAGCAGTGCTGCGCCGGTAAGGCAGCACTGCCACAGGACTGGTGTCCATTGCGGCAGCTCGGCGATACGCGATCTGCTGGAGTTTCATGGAGTTGAGATGTCCGAGGCATTTTGCTTCGGGCTGGGTGCCGGGCTGGGTGTCACCTACGTGGAGATTCCTGGTTCCGCCACTCCATTCATTGTTCATGTGCGTTCAATGGGCTTTGAGGAAAAAGTCTTTCACACACTGAGTGTGCCGTTTGCATGGTCAAGCTATCCGGATAAGGGCGCGGCAACAAATGACTTGCATCAGGCGTTGCGTGATGGCGTGCCTGCATTGCTGCTCACCGACATTTACCACTTGCCCTATTTCGGCAGTAAAACCCATTTTCCGGGTCATGCCATTGTCGCATGGCAGCTGGATGAAGCACGTGACGAAGTGTTGGTCAGTGATACAGAGCGTCCCGGATTGATCCCCGTGCCGGCAACCAATCTTGCTGATGCACGCTTTTCAGGCTCGCCGCCATTTATTCATTACGGAAACCTGTTTGCCCCGCAGTCGTTGAAGGTGGAAGTCAGTGCGGAGCGGGTGGGGGGCGCCATTATTGATAATGCCCGTGCACTCGCAAACGGAGGGCCGTATAGCGGTCTGGCCGCACTGGATACCTGGATCGCATCGTTGCCTCAGTGGCAAGCAAATGACAACTGGCGCTGGTTGTTGCGCTTTGCTTATCAGGTGATTGAAAAGCGTGGTACCGGTGGCGGTGGTTTCAGGACGATGTATGCCGAGTTTCTGCTCGAGGCTGGCGAGATGCTGCCAGCCGTGCGGGCTGCGAAACTGGTGGAGCTGATGCAGCGCTCAGCTGCGGCCTGGTCAGGTCTGGCAGCATTACTCAAGATGGCGTCGGAGTCGGATTTGTTTCCCATTCGTGAAATTGAGGGTGCCATTCGTCATGTCAGGACACTGGAGTCGCAGTATGTTCACCAGGTAATAAGCAGACTGTAACGCGTATGCTTCAGTTAGC
>JAUXNL010000013.1 GCA_030684415.1 Moraxellaceae bacterium
CACCGCCGCCAGCATCCGGCGCACGGTGCGGATGTTGGCGGCACATTCCGCCACCGGATCAAGGCCCGAGGCATCGGGGAAAGTGTCGAAATAGATTGCCCCGTCAAAGCCGCCGCGATGCACCTCGCGCAGCAGTTCCAGTGTGGCCTGCTCATGCACCGCCCCCACCATCAGCCCATCATCGCGCTTGGCGTAGCCATCATTCAAATGCAGACCCAACAGTTTGCTGTGGCGCTGGATCAGGGCGGCGGCAAAGGCCGGCTGCTCGTTTGCATAAAGCGAATGGGCAAAGTCTATTGTCACGCCCAGGTTGGCGGCCCCCACTTCGGCAATGGCCAGCAGGGTGGTCGCGGCATCGGGTAGAACCGCATAAGACCTTGGTTCATTTGGCTTGTATTCGATGGAAATCAGGCAGTCCGGGTCATGCGCCGCCACTTCGGCAATGCCTGAAATCTCGGCCTCCCACAGGGCGGGGTAGTCGCATTGAAAGGCATAATCATAGCCATCCTGCCCCAGCCACAGCGTCATCATCGGTGCGCCCATGGCGCGGGCGGCATCAATGCCGCGCTTGGTCAGATCAATCGCCTCCCGGCGCACCGACGCGTCAGGGTTGGTGAAGGCTCCACGCTTGTAGGCGGGGTTCGAGTAGTAGCGCATCGCAAGCCCGCTGATCGCGAGCCCGCAGTCGCGCACCGCCCGCGCCACCTCAAGCGGATCCCCCTCGACATGGTCGGGATAGTTCAGGTCAAGCTCGGTCAGCCCCTCGACGGTGGCCGCACGCTGCACCATCTGGGCAAGGCTGGGCTTGCCCGAAAGACGAGGCCAATAGTCCGCCGCCCCTGAGGCAAACGAATTGATGCGCGTGGCAAAGCGGTGTCCAAGCATGTGATTCCCCCATTACTTTACAGATTATCATGAATCTATAAAGTAACAAGAGAGAACAAAACAAGCGCACCCTGCCGCCCGAAAAGTCGGAACCACCCCGACTTCAGGAAATACCACCCGCCAACGCTGCCCCAACTTCCGGCAGAGCAAACACCGCCTCAAAGCCATCGGCACCGCCCCGTGCCGGCGAGAACAGGTGCAACTGCCCGCCGCTGCCCTCGGTGATGGCCCGCACAATCGACAGTCCAAGCCCCGCGCCCTC
>JAUXNL010000014.1 GCA_030684415.1 Moraxellaceae bacterium
GATGGGGCGGGCTCAGGGCGAACGGTCTTATTGATAGTCTCATTGGCCGAAAACGACGCCCTGGCAAGCAAATGCCGCTAGGCGCAGGGCACGCGCCCGTCTTTCCCGTGGCAGGCAATCGTGTGGCAAGCGCCACCCGGGACGGCGCTGCCACAACGTGCACAAGCAAGTGCCCGGCGAATGACGGGCCGGGTCATGGCAGCATGGGCCGCTGATGCAAGCTGTCGGCTTGTGTTGTGCCGACGAGCCCCCAATACTGGACGCGTGATTCCTGTTGCCATTTTGCTGTCGGGGAGACACCAGCATGACCCTCGAAAACGCCAATTTCACGCACCAGTGCCTCATCGCCATGCCGGCAATGAGCGATCCCCGCTTCGCCCACACCCTCACCTACATCATCCGCCACGACGACGACGGCGCCATCGGCATTGTCGTCAACCGCGCACTGGAACTGCCCCTGGCCAAGTTGCTCAGCGAGATCAACGCCACCCCGACGGCGCCGTTGCGCCATCCGGCCCAGCCCGTGTTGTTCGGTGGGCCGGTCAATACGCAGATGGGCTTTGTGTTGCACCGCGAGCGTGGCGACTGGAGCAGCACCTTGCCGGTGGAAGACGGCATTTATGTCACCGGCTCGCGCGACATTCTCGATGCCATCGCGCGTGGCGAAGGCCCCGATGACTACCTCGTGGCGCTGGGCTATGCCGGCTGGAGCGCGGGCCAACTGGAGCAGGAAATGGCCGAGAACGCCTGGCTGACCTGTCCGGCAGATGCCGACCTGCTGTTTGCCCTGCCGCTAGAGCAGCGCTGGTCGGCAGGGATTCATCGCTTGGGCATTGATCCGGCATTTCTGGCCAGCGAAGCCGGTCACGCCTGAGTCGCGCGGCAGGCCTGCGAGGCAATGAGGCTTGCGGCGGATTTTTTGTGGGAGCGGCTTTAGCCGCGAAAGAAGCATGTTGCGCCCATCCCAGCCTGATTCGTGGCTAAAGCCGCTCCCACAGAACCAGCTCACTGCCTTCCGTGTCACAGAGGCCCCCACCAAATCAGTTCCCTGCTCCCTGCCCACAGTGTTACAGAGGCTCTCCGCCGCCGTTGCCGGCCGGATACGGCTGGGCGTAGCAGCAGGCGGCGCTTACCATGCGGCCCATCTTCTTTCGCTGACGGCTACGCGCCGGGAATGCCTGTGACTGCCGACACCCCCGCCATCCCCTATGCCTCCATTCTGGCTTTTGATTTCGGCACCAAGCGCATCGGTGTGGCCACCGGCCAGGCCGTGACCGGCACCGCCGCGCCGCTGGCACCCGTGCCCGCGCGCGACGGCATTCCCGATTGGAGCAAGCTCGATGCCGTGATCGCCGAATGGAAGCCGGCGGCGCTGGTGGTGGGGTTGCCGCTGAACATGGACGACACTGAATCCGAACTCTCGCATCTGGCGCGCAAGTTCGGGCGCCGTCTTGCTGCCCGCTTTCGCCTGCCGGTGTTCATGTGCGACGAGCGCCTCTCCAGCCATTCCGCCCGTGGCCTGCTGAACGAAGTGCAAGCGCGCCGCAAGGGCCGGCTGCCCACGCTCGACTCCACCGCCGCCGTGCTGATTGCTGAAGGGTGGCTGGAAGCGCCGACCGCCGTCCTGCCCTGACGTGCTCATGGT
>JAUXNL010000027.1 GCA_030684415.1 Moraxellaceae bacterium
CCGGCCGACACCGCCGGTCTGGGGTTGGGGTTGCGCCTGGTCGAGCGCATCGCCGAGCAGCTGGGGGCCCAGTTCTTGCGTGACGAAGGCGACACGCCCATGACCACGCGCTTCACGCTGCGCTGGCAGCGCTGAGCACAGCCGGACCGACGCGCCCCGTGTGCCCAGCCGCCATGTCACATGGTGGTTGTACCCTGTCCACGGCCATCGACCGTCGCCAAACACGCCATGCGACATCCCCCCAATGGGGGACCGTTCAACGAACTTGCGTGAGCTTCCTTGGGATGTGCTTGATCGCCTTTTTTAGGATGGCTCATGGTTTTCAGTGCATTTTTTCTTTGGGGACTGCTGCTGGTGGGTCTGCTGCTGAGCAGCATGGGCGTGCCGTTCGAAGACGTGGTCCTGACCTTGGTGGCTTTGCCGCTGCTGGCCCTGTTTGGGTTGCTCGTCCTGATGCAACTGAACGAGAACCGCATGCAAAAAAGGTTTGCCGACGAGGCGCCCCGGCGAAGCAGGCGCGCGCGCTGGTACAAGCAGCGTCCTGGCCGCTGGGTGCTCGGCTTGCTGGCCTTGGCCGCTGTGTCCGCGCTGGTCATGCACCTGACGGGCGGCACAGCGGCGCCCGAAGCGCTCACGTTGGCAGCCGTGGCCAACACGGCCACCGCCACACCCGCAGCCCCACCACCACCCCCGGTCGCACGCGCCGCAGCGGACCCGGCGCGGACACCCGAGACTCCTGCGACAACGACAACGACAACGACAACGACACAGCCTGCCCAGGTACGCGCAGCGGTGCAAGCCGCCGTCCAGGCCTGGGCCAAAGCCTGGTCAGCGGGCCAGGCGGATCTGTACCTGAGCATGTACAGCACGGTGTTCAAGCCCGCCGGGAAACAGACCCGCCCCCAATGGGAGCGCACGCGCCGCGAGCGCGTGACGCCGGCGCAGCAAATCCGCATCGATCTGGACGACCTGGCGATGGACCTGGCCGGTGACACGCAGGCGGATGTGCGGTTTGTCCAGCGCTACGCGGCCAAGCACTTCCAGGACCGGTCATACAAACAACTCCACCTGGTGCTGGAAAACGGGCAGTGGAAGATCGCCTCTGAAACGGTGCTGGCCACGCTGGCACCCGAGGCTTCTGCCCCATAAAGGGCCAACAAACGGGGTCCTGCGCGCCGGCAGCGGTCTTGCTTTGAGGGCGTCTTAAGGTCGCCTTAACCTGGTTTTTTTACGCTGGCCCAGCCAGGCTGTTCTGGCCTGCGGGGTGCTTGCGTGCGGTTTTCTTCTTGGGTTGTTTCGGCTCGGCGGTGGTTCGCGGGCTCGGTGTCTGGCCCCAGCCC
>JAUXNL010000036.1 GCA_030684415.1 Moraxellaceae bacterium
TTCATGGGCGGCATCATCGGGAAATTCTTTTTCCAGTTTGGGGTCACGGTGGCCATCGCCGTGATGCTCTCCATGTTCGTGAGTTTTACGCTGGACCCTATGTTGTCGTCGGTCTGGTATGACCCGGACACGCATGGCCGCCGCAAGACTTCATGGTTCGGTCGTGGGCTGGACTGGTTTTCGGGCCGTATCGATGCATTGGGTGATGTCTATGTGCATGTTATTGGCTGGGCATTGCGCCATCGCCGCATCACGCTGCTGATTGCGCTGCTGTCACTATTTGGCGCCTTTGCGCTGGCATCACGTATCGGTGGCGAATTCGCACCTGAGCCGGACCTGTCGGAAATCACCGTGCGCTTCCAGACGCCGACCGGTTCCGCACTGGAGTACACCGAGCAGAAGGTGGATCAGGTCACGCGCATCATCCGCTCGTATCCGGAAGTGATTGCCACTTACGCCACCATCAACAGCGGCATGGACTCAGGCAAGGAGCGCGTCGGCATCCGCGTTACGCTCAAAGGCAAGGCGGAGCGCACCATGAGCCAGAAAGAGCTGGTGGTGGCCATCCGTCAGCGCTTGCTGCGTGTCGCCGGCATCAAGATCACGTCGGTGGCGGCGGCGGCCGAGTCGGTCAGTGGGGGGCAGAAGCCCATCATCCTGTCGGTGCAGGGGCCTGATCTGGCCGAGCTCAAGAAAATTTCCGACACCATGGTGGCGGGCATGCAGAAAATTCCGGGCGTGGTGGACATCCGCACGTCGCTCAGTGACCCGAAGCCGACGCTGGCCGTGAATATCGACCGCGACCAAGCCGCCAGCCTCGGGCTGTCGGTCGGGCAGGTCGGGTTGGCGCTCCGCCCCTTGCTGGCAGGTGACGATGTCACCACCTGGCAGGATGCCCAGGGCGAGAACTACGACGTCACCGTACAGTTGCCGCGCAGCGAGCGCTACACGGCGGCAGATCTTGGCAACATCTATCTGGCCAGCAGCTACACGGATGCCAGTGGTCGACCCAATATGGTGGCGCTGACCCAGGTGGCGAACATCGAGGAAACCACGGGCGCCTCGCAGATCAACCGGCGCAAGCTGTTCCGCGAAGTGATGATCGATGCCAATGTCAGCGGCCGGCCGGCCGGCGATATCGGTGCCGACATCAAGCGCCTGCAAGACTCCATCAAGCTTCCGCCGGGCTACCGCTTCCAGACCGAAGGCCAGAACAAGGACATGGAGGAGTCTATCGGCTATGCCGCGGTGGCGCTGCTCATGGCCGTGATCTTCATCTACATGGTGCTCGGATCACAGTTCAACAGTTTCATCCTGCCGGTGGCGATCATGACGTCGCTGCCGCTGTCGCTGATCGGGGTGTTTCTGGCGCTGTTTGCCTTTGGCAGCACGCTCAACATCTTCTCCATCATCGGCATCATCATGCTCATGGGGCTGGTCACCAAAAATGCCATCCTGCTCGTGGATTTCGTGAAGGTGGCGGTGGAGAACGGCCAGGACCGGCGCCAAGCCATCATGGATGCCGGCCGCATCCGGCTGCGCCCCATCCTCATGACGACCTCCGCGATGATCATGGGCATGGTGCCGCTGGCTCTGGGGCTGGGGGATGGCGCCGAGCAGCGCTCGCCAATGGCGCATGCCATCATCGGTGGCCTGATCACCTCGACATTGCTGACGCTGGTGGTTGTGCCGGTGGTGTACAGCTATCTGGATGATATCCGGCAGATTGCCGGTCGCCTGCTGCGCAAGCGCGAGGCCTGACTGCCGGCATAAAAAAAGCGCCTCCATCGAGGAGGCGCTTTTTGTTGTCCGGTTCGGGATGGCGCTGGCTTTCTATTTCAGACCGGCTTCTGCTTCAGGCCTGCCGTCTTATGCCGATGGCCCACCTCGGGCAATTCCGGTGGGTCATTCCGGGTGGTAGTCTCAGGCCGCGGACTTGCGTTGCGGGAACTGCCACTGCTTCATCAGCTCGTCGCAAGCCTGCATGATCATTTCTTCGGTAATGGGGATTTCGCGACCGTCTGCATCGAGCATGGCGGCACCGTGAAACGGATTGCCAGCCTGGGGCATGGTCAAAAAATTCTCGTTCACTCGCATGATTCACCTCATTTGCCGGTATGGCCTGACGGGCTGGCAGCAACTGCTGCTGGCTTGCTTCTACAGGGTCAGTATAGGGAGGCACCCCTGACGGGTATCGTGACAAGCACTGTAATGTGTAACCAACTATGAAATGTTTCCGGTGAAAGTGGTGTCAGAAAAATTCCGTTTGGGCCTGCTGGTCAATCCGCTGGCCGGACTGGGGGGCACTGTTGCGCTCAAAGGCAGCGATGGGGTGGCCGCCGAGGCATTGGCGCGGGGCGCCGTAGCACAGGCCGTGGCGCGGACCCGTCTGGTGCTCGCGGCCCTGCTGCCATGGCGTGATGCGCTGCTGATCCTGACGGCATCCGGCGAGATGGGCGCCGTGCTGGCAGAAGAGCTGGGCTTTATCGTTGAGACGGTGCATGAGGCGGCCGTGCCAAGCTCGGCGGCTGATACGGAAGCTGCCGCGGCAGCGCTGAAGGCGGCAGGTGTCGATCTGCTGCTTTTTGCGGGCGGCGATGGCACTGCCCGCGACATCTGTCGAGCGGTCGGGCTCTCCCTGCCGGTACTGGGCATCCCTGCTGGCGTCAAAATGCATTCGGGTGTGTTTGCCGTGACACCGCGTGCGGCGGCAAACATGGTGCAGTTGCTGCTGCAAGGCGAGATGGTACTGGTGGATAACGCTGAGGTTCGCGATATCGATGAAGCCGCATTGCGTGCAGGCAAGGTGCAGGCGCGGCATTTTGGCGAGCTGCGTGTGCCGTCCGAAGGGCGCTATCTGCAGCAGGTCAAATGCAACGGCCCTGAGGTCGAAGCGCTGGTCCTGCAAGAAATTGCCGCGGATGTGGTCGAGCGTATGCAGGAGGAGGGCGGCCTCTGGCTGATCGGCCCGGGGACGACGCCGGCGGCAGTCATGGCAGCGTTGGGGCTACCGGATACCTTGCTGGGAATCGATGTGGTGCGTGACGGCGTGTTGGTGGCGACGGATGCAGATGCCGTCACGCTGGAATGTTTGGTAGCAGAGGCACTGGCTCAGTCACAGCCTTGTCGACTGGTGATCAGTGCCACGGGCGGGCAGGGCATGTTGCTGGGGCGTGGCAACCAGCAGCTCACCCCCGTGGTGTTACGTGCGGTGGGTCGTTCCGGGCTGGTTGTGGTGGCCACACAGGAGAAGCTGTCGGCCCTGGGGGGGCGGCCGCTGCTGATGGACGTGCCGGATGCGGCACTCGAGGCGGAGCTGACGGGGCTGGTCGAGGTGGTGTCAGGCTATCGCCATCATCTGCTTTACCGGTTGGCGGCTGAGGGCTGAGCGGGCTGGGTCTGGCCGAGCTGTACGATGGCGGCGGTGCGGTTGCTCACTCCCAGCTTGGCAAATATGTTTTTCAGGTGCCACTTCGTTGTGGAAAGTGCGATCCCTGTACGCTCACTAATGGCCTGATTGGGCAGGCCCTCACGCAGCAGCCCGAGAATCTCCAGCTCTTTCGAGGTCAGTGATAGCGGCACGGTTGCTTCTCGTGGCGGTGCTGGTATTGCCGTTGGCGAAAAGACATTGCTGAAGACCGCAAGGTAAATGTCGGGTAGCACCAGTTGCTGTTGATCACGAGCCCGGTCCATGAGTACAGCGAGTCCGGGAGCTTCGTCAAATACGGTGCGGTTGATGCAGGTAAACCCGTGCGTATCGACTATTTTTTGCAGTGTTCGCAGCGCAGCGCAAAAATCGCCTGACAGATGCTGCACCACGGCAAGATTGGCTTGGGCAATCAGGGCGCGTGAAAGCACTCCACAAGCGAGAGTCGATTCTGCCAGCACATCAAGAACGATTGCGGCTTCCTCGAGTCGCTGATTGCCGCGCAGCCAGCCCGCGCAAGCCAGCCC
>JAUXNL010000303.1 GCA_030684415.1 Moraxellaceae bacterium
ATTCATGAGGTCGATGTTCTGCACATCGGTTCGCTCTTGCAGATGCGCCACCAGCCGACGAAAAGCCGCCGCCTCCAGTTGGGTCCGTTGCTCGTCTGTGAGATCAGTCATTCTGTGTGCTCCTGTGTGCATTCATGTACCGCGCCTGGAGAAAACCACTCGCTCCCCACGTGTCACGTCCTTTCATTCCAGCACAGTTGAGTACCGGCTGAAGTCCGCGCTATTTCGCTGGATACGGCCGTGTGAAGACCAGCGTATCGCCGGCCGAAAGTTTCTTGTTGAAACGATAGCCGTCACTGCGAAAATCTTTCAACGCATCCGGCGTGCCAAGGCGCTCGCGCACCACATACGCCGCCATCAGGCCACGAGCGCGCTTGGCATAAAAACTCACCATCTTGAACTGGCCATCTTTTTCCTCACGGAACTGCGGCGTGATGACACGGGCCTGCAAGGCCTTGGTGAGCGCTGCACGGCTGTACTCTTCTGATGCCAGATTCACCAGCACCTCATCGCCCTGCGCGGCCAGCGCGGCATTGACGGCTTTTGCGATCGTGTCGCCCCAAAAAGCATAAAGTGAGTTGCCTCGCGGATTGGGCAGTGCAGTGCCCATTTCCAGACGATAGGGCTGCAAGCGGTCGAGCGGGCGCAACAGCCCATAAAGGCCGGAAAGAATGCGCACATGCGTTTGCGCAAAAGCATGGTCGTCGGCGCTGAACGTCCAGGCCTCCAAGCCTTCGTAGACATCGCCCTTGAAGGCCAGCACGGCGGCACGCGAATTGGTATCCGTGAAGCGCGGCGACCAGTCGCCGTAGCGTGCCACATTGAGCGCCGCGAGCTTGTCGCTCAGGCTCATCAGCGCGGCCACGTCCTGCACGGACAGATCACGCAGCAGGGCAATCAGCGTCTTTGTTTCCTTGAGAAAGTCCGGCCGGGTGAGCGGCAGCGCCGGCACCGGGCTTTCATAGTCCAGCGTCTTGGCGGGGGACAACAGCAACAGCATGGGCAACAACTCCGGAGCAGGAAACGGACGGCGTCAACCCTGCCATTGCGCCGGGGCCGGGGGTAGACTGCGGCACGACGATATACAGGAGCGTCTTTCCCATGTCATTCATGCAACTCGACAAGCAGGACGGAGTTTACGTCCTCACCCTCACCAACGGCGAGAAGGACAACACCTTCAACCCGGATGTACTGGCCGAATACCACGCCCGCTTCGACGAAATCGAAGCCAGCCGTGACGACGCCGCCCTGCTCATCACCAGCAACCATCCCAAGACGTTCTGCAACGGCATCGACCTGCCCTGGCTGATGACGCAGGATGCCGACGGTTTCAGCGGTTTCGTGCAGAGCCTGGAAAACATGTTCCTGCGCCTGGCCGTGCTCAACCTGCCGGTGATTGCCGCCATCAACGGTAATTGCTACGCCGGGGGCGCCATCATGGCCTCGGGCGCT
>JAUXNL010000043.1 GCA_030684415.1 Moraxellaceae bacterium
AGATGATCAGTGCCTGCTTGAAGACGTTGTCGTTGAAGGCGCCGAGAAACTGGGTAAGGAAGAAGGGCAGGAAGCGGCGGGTTTTCAGCAGGCTGAACTGGTTACTCATGGGAATCCATCCATGACGGAAGTCGGCGGCCCGACCGGCGGTGCAGGCATGTGGCTGCCGATACTACCCGATGGCCTTGCGCTTTCCATGGGGGTGTCGCTGTGGGCGGCATGCCGGTCTGATAACGGCATCCTTTTTTCACAAACACCGTCATCAAAACTCGATATCATCCTGATTTTTCGCGGAAACACGGCATGGCTGGCGGCGGTAGAGGCAAGGTGGCAACAGGACGGGGGCGGCGGTGGCCGGCTGCCGTTGTGCTGCTATGTGCCGTTTGCGCTGGCTTGGCAGGAGCGGTGGGGGCGGTACACGCCGCTGATGCAAAGATTGAGGTCAAAGGCGGCACGGCTGAGCTGCGTGAAAACGTCGTGGCTTATCTGGGCGAGGTCAGCGAAGAAGAGCTGCGGCGCTGGCGCGATACCCGTGTGCGGGTGCAGGAAAGTGTGCGCGATGCCATGGCGGCCATGGGCTATTACGATGCCACCGCAAAGATCGAGACCACGGCAGGGCGTTTGTATATCGAGTTACAGCCTGGCTCCCCGGTCCGGGTCCGGCAGTTGCAGTTGCGTTTTGAGGGCGAGGCCGGCAATGACATCGCTTTCACCGCTTTGCGCGAAAGTCTGCCGCTGAAAGAGGGCGATGTGCTGCATCACGGTCATTACGACAGTACCAAGGCGGCGGTGCAGGCGCTGGCGCTGGAGCGCGGCTATTTTGATGGCAAGTGGGCACGGGCCGAGGTCGACGTGGACCGCCGTCAGCATGTGGCGGATGTCCATCTTGTTTATAGCAGTGGGCCGCGCCATCACTTTGGCCCGGTGACGTTCGTCGGGCCGGAGGGCGAGCCGCAAACCTTGCTGCGCCCCGAGGTGGCGGCGTCACTGGTGCCGTTTGCCGAGGGCGAGCCGTTCGAGGCGGCACGCATGATCCGCCTCAACAAGTCACTGCTCGACACCCGCTATTTCAGCAGCGTGCGGGTGCGCCAGATCACGGAGCCCGAGGGCGACGCCGCCGCCAGCGATACTGTGGTGCCAGTACAGGTGATTGTCAGCACGGCCCAAGCCAACGACGTCGACCTCGGTATCGGCTACTCCACCGATGTGCAAACCCGTATCAGTGCCGCCTGGCGTCGTCCGCTCATCAACGATCGTGGGCACGGTGTCACCGCCAATACCGAGTTGTCTCAAGTGCGGCGCAGCTTCGATGCCACCTACAAGATTCCCTGGAGGCACCCGCTGGAAGATGTGCTCAAGTACATCTACGGCGTGCAGCGCGAAGAAGTCGAAGACGTGGTGACCTACAAGACCGTGGTTGGTATCCAGCGCGAAATGCAGAAAGAGCAGGACTGGAAGCGCACCTACTCGTTGCGCTGGAACCGTGAGTCGTTCGAGCGCCCGGATGGAGTGGATGGCAAGTCGGACCTGCTCTTGCCGGGTATCGGTCTGGACCGGGTGCGCAGCAAGGGCGGCGTCGATCCGCACTGGGGCGACCGGCAGTATTACCAGGTGGAGCTGGCGTCGTCGCAGTTCCTGTCGGATGCCGACTTTGTATCGCTGCGCGCCGGCTTTCGTCTCCTGCGTACCGTGTATGACCGCCACCAGTTCATTTTGCGCACCGACGGGGGCGCCATCCTGACCGACAACTTCGATCAGGTGCCGCTGACCATGCGTTTCTTTGCGGGTGGCGACCAAAGTGTGCGTGGCTACGACTACAAGTCGCTGTCGCCGGTGGATGCCAGCGGCATTGCTGTGGGCGCCCGCAATCTTGCGACAGCCAGTGCCGAGTATGACTACACCTTCTATCCGCGCTGGCGCGTGGCCCTGTTTGTCGACGCCGGCAACGCTTTCGACTCGGTCAGTGAGGGCATCAAGACGGGGGCCGGCACGGGTATCCGCTGGGTGTCACCGGTGGGGCCGATCCGTCTCGATTTTGCCTGGTCAGTCTCAGAGCCCGACCCCTCGCTGCGGGTGCACTTCTCCATGGGGGCCAGCCTGTGAAGGGTCTTGTCCACCTGCGCCATGTGGCCCGCGTGGTGGGCCGGCTCTTGCTCTGGTGTCTGCTGGTGCTGGTGTTGGTGAGCTTGCCGCTGCTGGCCTTGCTGGGCAGTGAAACCGGCAGCCGTTGGGTGATCGAGCGTGCAGTGGGCATGCAGCGCGTGCTCACGGTCGACGTAGAGGGCGGCACGCTGCTGGGTGGCATGGCCTTGGCCAATGTTCATGTGCACACCCCAAAGCTCGATTTGCAAATCCGTCGGCTACTTGCGCGCTGGAGCCTGATCGAGCTGCTGCGGGGCGACATCCGCATTGACAGTCTGGAGGCCGAGGGCGTTGCACTCCGCCTGACCGGCCCCAAAAGCAATGACCCGGTACGCCTGCCGCGGCTGATTCTGCCGATTGGCCTGGATATTCGTGAACTCATCTTGCGTGACGCGGAGCTGCTGCGGCCGGGGCAGCGGTTCCCGCTGGCCGAGGCCAGCCTCAAGGGCTACTGGCGTGGCGCCAATTTGCGCATCGACCGTCTGCAGGCGGAGGAGCCTTTGTATGGCGAGTTGTCGCTGGCGGGCCGGATCAGTTTCTGGGGCGGCTATCCGCTGGAGGCCAAGGGCTGGCTGATTGCCCGGCCCTTGGCCGAGAAGGGTTGGGAGCCCTTGCAGCTTGAGCTGCGTCAGGAGCTGGCTGATCTGGCGGTGGTCGTTGCGTCGCGCGGGCCACTGACGGCCAATCTGTCGGCGCGTGTGCGGACGCTGACACCGGACCTCCCTTATAGTGCTCGCGGAAAGTGGTCGGACCTCAGTATTCCTTGGTGGTCAGACCAAAAAATCCGCAGCCAATCCGGGCAATTCACCTTGGTGGGCGACCTGAAAGGCTTGCGTTCACAAGGTCAGGCCCAGCTTCACGCAAAGGCGGCGCCGCCTGGTGACTATCGCTGGCGGCTCGAAACGGACTGGAAGTCTGTCAATGCAGAGTCATTCATTTTCAATGGCTTAGGTGGAGTTCTTGATGTTTCAGGTAAAGTCTCTTGGCGCAATGGATTGGCGTGGAATCTGAAGGGTCGTACCGACCAGCTCGATCTTTCCCGACAAAGGCCGGCAGCGCGCGCGGCGGTGCCGGTGTTGACCGGTACGTTCGTCAGCGAGGCGACGCTCGCCGCTACCGGTAGCAAAGCCAGCTTGCAATTGCGGCAGACGGCGGGCGAGCAGTGGGACGTGAATGACACCGCCACGGGCTGGTCCTGGCAGCCAGATGCGCGTCACGAACTCACCGCCGACTGGCGTGCGGTGAGCCGGCAACTGCCCGGTGTGCCGGCCTTCAGCAGTGCCAAGGGCCAGTTGCGCCTGACCGGCAGCCTGATGGACTTTTCATCCACAACGGGCTTTTCGCTCCAGAGCGACAAACTGCCCTCTGGTGAGTGGTCGGCCACCGTCCAGCGCAAGGCGCATCAGGTCGTCATCGAAGACGTGCATTACCGTGGCGAAAGTGGCGATCTGCGTCTGGCGGGCGAGCTGGATCTGCGCAATGGCATTGACTGGAAGGGCGCGCTGGTGCTGGGAGACTTTGAAACGGCCGGGCTGGTGCCGGCCTGGCCCGCCGTGCTCAGCGGATCGCTTAGTGGCGGCGGCCGCTGGCAAGGCGAGCAGCGCCTGATCGATCTTGACGCGATCCACCTCACGGGACTGCTGCGCGAGCAGCCGCTGGCGGTGGAAGGCCCCCTGAATCTGGAGCTGCCGGCCGGCCGCTGGCCACGCTTTAGTAGTGCGGGGCTGGCCTTGCGCTGGGGCGAGAATCGCGTCGCGCTGAAGGGTGGGTTGGCCCAGAGCTGGGGCGCAGAGCTGCAACTGGATATCGCCCGGCCCGAGTTGTTCTACGCGCCGCTGAAGGGGCAGTTCAAGGGGCAGGTGGGGCTGGCTGGGGCCGAGCGGCTGCCCGACATCCGTGTGGCACTGACGGCCGAGCGCCCGGCCATTGCTGGCATGACGGCCTTGTCGGCCAGCCTTTCAGGCCATATCGGCGGCCTGGGGGCAGCGCCCGGCGATCTGGCGTTGCAGGTGCAACAGTTGGCAACCGACAAGGCGAAGGTCATCGGTGACGTGGCAGTGCATCTGGCCGGCGCGCTAGACCAGCACCGCTTGAGCCTGGCGCTGACAGAAGGCCCGGTGGGGGTGAACATCGGGCTCAGTGGCGCCTATCAGGCCGACACAAAAGGCTGGGCCGGGCAACTGGAGACAGGCTCGGTCGACCATGCCGACATGACCTGGACGCTGGCGCAGCCCGTGGCAATGGACTGGCAGGGTGTTAACCAGCAACTGGGGGTGGCGCCGCACTGCTGGGAAAGTGGCGCTGCGCATTTTTGTGCCCCGGAGGCGCTGTTGCTCGGGCGTAGCGGGCAGGCTAACTGGCAGCTCGATGGCCTGCGTCTGGAGCGTTTGCAGGCGCTGATGCCGGAAGGGCTGGCGCTGTCCGGGCCCGTCACGGGCCGAGTTGACGCCTCATGGGCTCCTGGGCAGGCCGCGATGGCCGAGGCCAGCTTGCTGTTAAGCGATGGCGAAATCCGCCTTGATCGTGATGATGCTGCCCCGCTGAAACTCACCTACGAGCAACTGCGGCTGCGCGCCGATGCAGGGCCTGAGGCGATGAAGCTGCATCTGGAGTTGGTCTCCACGGAAATGGGCCGGGGCCATGCCGAGTTCCGCATCGACCCTTATGAGCAAGACAAGCCGCTGCAGGGCGATGTCGACCTGCAGGGCCTGCGTCTCGACATCCTTCAGCCGTTTCTGCCCGGGCTCTCCCAACTCAGCGGGTTACTGGCGGCAAAAGGGAAGGTCGACGGCTATCTGCTGGCGCCTCGGTACTGGGGAATGGTGGAGCTGACCGAGGGTCGTATGGGCATGCGCCGGCAACCGCTCAACATCGATGACATGACGGTTCGTGCCGATATCCGCGGCATGCAGGCCGACATCGCCGGCAAGCTCAAGAGTGGCCAGGGCTTTGCGACCCTCTCGGGCGATGCCGACTGGGAGAATGATCCCCGGCTGCGCTTGGCGCTCAAAGGCGAGCGTTTTGAGCTGCGCCAAGAGCCACAACTACTCGCCACGATCAACCCGGATTTGCAGTTCGTGATTGAGCCGGGGCTGGTCAATATTCGTGGGAAAGTGGTCGTACCAACGGCAGAGATCAATCTCAAGACCTTGCCCGAGCGTGCGGTGGCCTTGTCGCCCGACATCCGGCTGGTCAGTGAAGGGGACGACGACGCCTCCCGGATGCAGATACTCAAGCGTGGGCGGGAATGGGTGGTAGATGCCGACGTCGACCTGATACTCGGTGAGGCGATCAACTTCGAGGGTTTTGGTCTGACCAGTAAGCTGTCTGGCGGGCTGCGTTTGCGCCAGACCGCCCAGCGAGGCCTGGAGGCCTCCGGTGAGGTCGAGCTGGACAGTGAGGCGCGCTACGAGGCTTATGGTCAAAAGCTCAGGATTCGCCGAGGCCAGTTGGTGTTCGCGGGTAACATCACGCAGCCCGGCCTGGATATCGAGGCGGTGCGTGAAGTGGATGGCAACATCGTCGGCATTCGTGTCGAAGGACGCGCCAATGCGCCTGAGGCCACTCTGTTTTCCGAGCCCACCATGCCGCAGGAAGAGGTGTTGGCCTATCTCGTACTGGGCCGGTCGCTGGCCAGTACGACCGCTAGCCAGCAGGAAGGCAATAACGTCGTGCTGGCCGCGGCCGCCATCAAACTGGGCGCGCGCGGCAGCGAGCGGCTGACCTCCGGCATTGGCAATGTGCTGGGTATCAATGATCTGTCGGTCGATGCCGAGGGCAGTGGCGACGACACCCAGGTCAAGGTGTCGGGCTACCTGAGCCCGGACCTCTTCCTCAGCTATGGCGTGGGCGTGTTCACGCCGGTCAACACCATCACCTTGCGCTACCAGATCCGGCCGCGGCTGTATCTGGAGGCGCTGTCGTCCATCGAAAACGCCATC
>JAUXNL010000304.1 GCA_030684415.1 Moraxellaceae bacterium
AGCGTAGCGGTAAAACGGTCAGGAACATCACAGTGCCGGTGACGCCGATGAACTCGCTGAGCCCGGATCAGTCAGCGCGCGAGGCACTCCGGCAGCTCAGTCGGGGTGGCGACGATGCACTCCCGGTGATCACTTCTGGCGAGGTTGTCGGCCTGCTTAAGTACAGTGATGTAGTGAAGTGGATGAGTCTGAGCGGGCATAGCAGGCTTTGACGGCAGACAACTGCGCCCGTTAACTGAAATGTAATACCGTATTTGTGTTCAATCGCCGAGACTGCCTCAGGATCAGCACACATGAGCTTGCCGATACGCGTAGCACTGATTTTATTCACGATCTGGTCAATGGCTGGTATGGCAGCAACCACCGATGACCAACTGCATATGCTGGCGTTCTCCAGTGAGACCTGCCCGCACTGCGAGGCGCAGAAGCCGTTCATCCAGTCACTCGACGACTCATATGACCAACTGATGATCAGCCGTTTTGAAGTGCGGCGTGATGCAGTCACCCTGGCACGCTTCCGCGAAGTAGCCGCTGCTCACGGCGTGGCTGCAGACTCCGTTCCGGCCGTGTTCGTTGGTGGTCGTGTCTGGATCGGTGATAGCGCGATGATTCGCAACCAGATCAGCAATCATGTGGAATATTGCCTGGAACATGGCAACTGCCCGGATTCACGCGCGCTTGATCAGCAGCCCGATGATGCAGAGAAGGCAGCCGGGTCACTGCCTCTCAATTTACCCTGGGGCGGCAGCATTGACCTGATGATGCAACCTGTCACGGTTTCCACTGCGCTGATCGCCGTTGTAGACGGTTTTAATCCCTGCTCACTGTGGGTGCTGACCATCCTGTTGGCGCTGGTTATCCATTCTGGTTCGCGCCTGCGCATATTTGTGGTCGGGCTGACATTTCTGACGGTGACCGCAGCCATTTACGGCATGTTTATCGTTGGTGTATTTGGCGCACTCAACCTGATGCTGATGGCTGACTGGATTTATCCAGTGGTGGCGTTGTTTGCGTTGGTATTCGCCGTGGTCAATATCAAGGATTATTTCTGGTTTCAGCGCGGCATTTCCTTCACCATTGACGAGAAACACAAGCCGGGTATCTACAAGCGCATCCGTGTCCTGCTTGCTGAAGGTCGCTCCACCCCGGCATTGATCGGCGCTACCGCACTGATGGCCACTGGCATCTCGTTTGTTGAGCTGCCATGTACTGCCGGCTTTCCGGTAATCTGGAGCGGTATCGTCTCCGGCCACGATATCGAGCCGCTGACCTTCGCCGTCCTGCTCGGACTGTACCTCCTGATTTACCTGGCAGACGAACTGGCAATCTTGTGTATCGCACTGACCACCTTGCGTGTCGATCGCTTTCAGGAAAGGCACGGGCGCATTCTCAAACTCATCGGAGGCATTATCATGCTGGCGTTGGCAGGGGTGCTGGTGTTCGCCCCGGAACTGATACACAACATTCGCGGCGCGCTTGGCGTGTTCATTGCAGCTTCATGCGTTACTGTGCTGATCCTGTTACTGCACCGGCACCTGCTACCACGATTCGGCGTCAGCTTGGGAGATGAGTGGTAGCAATCCTGTTTGCGTCCAGTTGCAAAAAAAGGCAGTCGGCCAGCGATTTTTAATCACACCTTATCTGTGATGATCCGCGGGATATTACAAAACGGACTTGCCACTTTTTGACTTAGTGCCGAAAAGCCGTCTGGCTTTTCGGCAACATTTCCGCTGCAGCGAATCAGCCCGCTGCTCCATCGCTGCAATAGCCTGGATCATCGACGGCTTGTCCTGATCAGGCAAAACCCTGAGAGCAGCAGTCAGCACTTCCAGATCGTGCAGATCGCCGAGTTTTTCAGCAAGATCGCAGTAGCGCTTGGTTAAAATTTTGGCGCCGTCATTCTCCACAATCACCGGGGTTACCAGGGCCAGATACTTTGTCCAGCGCCGCAGCTTATGCCAATCCTCCGCATTGCCGCTTTCCAAAGCATGCAGATAGCGCTTACAGGCGTTGCGATAGAGCCTCTCGTAGCCATCGCCGATCAACTCCCGTTTGTTGCTATCCAGCTCCAGTGCCTGCCAACGCGTAAGATCCTGCGCGAAAGCGGAGGCGATAGCCGCGGTCACCACTGCCTGCTTTGAACAACCAGCTTGCGTTATCAGCTGAGCCCGCGCGCGTCGCAGTGCTGGCAGTTCCACCTCCCCTGCCTTGCCAATCTGCTGATCGAGTGTATCCAGCTGTACCTGCTGGTCACGGACATCAGCCAGTAGTTTTGCCGAATGCCAGATGCTACGGCTGGCGGCATCAGCCTGGCCCTTTGCCAGAAGAGGTTTCAATAGCTGCCACAGCGCACGAAGTTCCTTTGCCAATACCCGCAACTGGTGCACATCTGTAGAGGATAGACGGACCTGTACTACGAGCAATGGCATACAACTCTGATGCAACGCCTGTGCATGAGCGATCAGCTTGTTGCCATACTTGTCAGGCATGCTTTCCCCTTAATCCAGCTGACTTGAATGCAGCGTGATCCGGAATTGAACTCTATAATCCTTCAGCCTGATTGATCTCACATTGACGATGGTCAATTCGGTGGCACATTAAAAACTGTTAGATTGCTGTTTATTGAACGAGGGAGTGACTCGTGGCTGAAACACCAAACAGTTGCTCCGGAAGGGAGAGCATCATGACAACTGGCTTCAGGCAGGTTATTCTCTTCAGCGAAACAGACCTACCGGTCCCTCGT